>JBKJUT010000020.1:0-3507 GCA_046590515.1 Ferruginibacter sp. | reverse complement strand
TCCGAAACTGCGGCTATTGGTAGTTTCCAGCGTGGCAACAGGGTTTCCGACATCACTTTTATCCGTATTGCTGTAGGTGCCGTTTGCATTAAGCGGGTTAAAGATGGGCGCTGCATTGTAGGCCTGGGTAAACACGCTGAAGGGTTTATTCTCCGATTTATAATGCGAATAACCCAATACGTTACCAATTTTTAAATTACGGGTTAACGCATACTCGTGGTTAAGCCTGAATGTCAGCCGCTGGTAGTTATTTCCTTCCAGGATCCCATCCTCGTTAAGGTAGCCGCCGGACACGTAATATTTATATTTGGATACCCCTCCGGAAAGGGAAAGGTTGTGATTTTGAAATATTCCCGGCCGGGTGATGGCATCGTACCAGTCGGTGGATCCTGTAATATCTTCTTTTAGAATGGCGGGCGCATTGGCAGCTTCGTTGGAATACACTGCGTACAGGTTTGGTCCGGCCATTTTTACTTTGTGAGTGAGCAGTCTTGCACCGGCAAAGGCATTGTAAGCCAGCACAAACTTATTTTTGCTGCCGTTTTTGGTGGTGATAAGAATGACCCCGTTAGCAGCGCGTGCCCCGTATATAGCAGTGGAGGAAGCATCTTTCAATACATCTATAGATAATATATCTGCTGAATTAATATTACGAATATCCGAAGTAATAATACCATCTACTACATATAACGGATCGGCACCTCCCAAAATGGAACCCGTACCGCGGATACGCACATTCGGCGCAGAACCCGGGGCGCCGTTATTAATGATCTGCACACCGGCAGCCTTACCCTGTATGGCCTGGGTGGCTGATAAGGCGGGCATATTGGCAATCTCACTTCCTTTTATGGAGGCAGAAGAACCGGTAAGGTCTCTTTTTTTAGCAGTTCCATATCCGACTACAACCACCTCGTCGCTAATACGGGCAGCAGGGATAAGGGTTATGCTGATTTCCGCATTGCCCTTAATGGTAATTTCCTGTACCTGGAAACCTATATAACTGACAACCAACACTGCATTCTCAGGGGCATCAATCATAAACCCACCTTGCGCATTGGTACTTGTGCCAACCCTGGTTCCTTTAACCTGCACTGTAGCACCCGAAAGCGGTTTGCCTGCAGGGTCTACCACTGTGCCGCGTACGGGAAAATAATCCGGGGCAGCGGAAACAAAAAGCTGGGCACAGATACCGATCAGAAGCAGTAACATCTTTGCTTTTATTCCGGTACACCTGCTGTTTTCATTAAGCTTTACAAATAGTAAATGATTATCCATACATTTCTGTTAATGATCATTATGATGAAACGATTGTTCCACCTTGCTGGAGAAGAGGGTTAAGGTTATACGTGGTAAGGCAGGCTTATTGGTATTTCAAAGGAGTGGAATATGGGTGCCCTAAGTTAAGAAATAATAGGTATAGACAATTATTTATTAAGTAATGTGGCTTCGCAAAAAAATAAAGTTTTAGTACATCCAGCAGGTTAAAGCCTATAATAACATCCAGGTAACAACTGGATGGATCTCACAAAGGAAGCCTCCAGTGCAAAGTGGAATGATAACTGGCAAGTAGTTAACAATAGTTTTCGTAAATTTGTAATCCGGGGCTGACCGGTTTTGACAGCATAGATCTTTGTAAGTGTAAGCATGTAGTGCGTTGGATAATTAGCACTTTAATCTGAATATTCAAACTTCAAATGGCAATACTCAGTATGCCATGGCTGCCTAATTATTAATTAGGTCGTCATTAGGGCCGACCGATCAGGCTTGCCTTGTGCCTGTTCTTCCGCCGACTCAAAACAAAACAGGGATGCTCCAACGGAATGATGTGACCGTTGTGTAAGCCCATTCATCTAAGGATTAAGTTGGTTTGTTATGCTCCTGCTTCTTCCCGACAATTAATGCATAAATAAACATGTAGAAAGCTTATGACGGATATGTTTGGACCAGGGTTCGATTCCCTGCAGCTCCACATTTAAAAAGCCATTTCGAAAGAGATGGCTTTTTTATTTACAGAGATTGTAGCAGTTTACAAAAGAGTAAGCAGATGATGCGAGATGGCATACTTCGTAATTCCGGGCAATCCAACTACTTTTACAAAAACGCAGCGAAGAGTGAATCCCGAAACCTATTATTTTGCCCAGGTAAAACGCTTAGAGGCTGAAATCCGACGATTGAAATCCCGGAAATCCTTGCTGGGCATCACCCGCCTCGGAACATTGGTAGCCCTGCTGATTTTATATTATTTTTTTTACGGGATGGGCTGGCCATACCTGTTAACCTTCAGCTTTATCCTGGCTCTTTTTTTTCGGTGGCTGGTAATAAAAGATCTGGCCAACAAAGCAGCCATCGCCCACACCACGCTCCTGATAGAAATCAACCAATCTGAATTGCTTGCCCTGGCAGGTCAATGGTTACAACCAGATGACGGTGCTGATTTCTTTTCACCTGCACATGCGTATGCCGGTGACCTGGATATTTTTGGAAAATACTCGCTATACCAATTCCTGCACCGCACTACCTCGGGCATGGGGCGTGCCACTTTAGCCGGCTGGCTGCTCAACCCTGCGCACCGCACTGAAATAATATCCCGGCAGGAAGCTGTAAAAGAACTTAACAGCAACCGGAACTGGTCACAACAATTACTGGCACTTGGCAAAGCCACTTTGATCAGTAACGATACATTACTGCATATCACTTCCTGGTTAAAGGCTCCATACCTTTTCCTGGAATTTAAACCATGGTACTGGCTGCGTATATTGTTACCAGTTATCACAATAACGATCAGTTCACTGGCCTTAACCGGGTTCTTGCCTATGCAGGTTTTCTATGCCAACCTATTGCTTATGGCCATTGTAGCTTACCAGATCAACAAGGTAATCTCCCCACTGCATGCAGGACTTTCAAAAATGGTGGCTGAAATTGACACTCTTTCTAAAAGCATTGGATTGATAGAAAACGAAGTATTTCAATCCACACTGCTCAAAAGTATGCAGGAATGTTATACAGGAAATATTCCGGCCTCAAAAAATATCAGCAGCCTTAAAAAAATTCTTGACAGGCTGGATCTCCGTTATAACCTGGTTCTTTCGGCTCCACTAAACCTGCTGTTCTTATGGAACCTGCAGCAAGTACTTGACCTGGAAAAATGGAAAAAGGAAAATGCGGCACAGGTTGAAAAGTGGTTCAGGACATTGGGCAGGTTTGAAGCGTTGAACTCTTTCAGTACGCTGTTGTTTAATCACCCAGGGTGGTGTATGCCGGTTATGACTGATAACCATTTTTTCATGAATGGAAGGGCGGTCGGTCACCCCCTGCTGCCGGCAACTAAAAGAGTGGTAAATGATATTCATTTTGAAAAACAGGGATCGTTAATGATAGTAACAGGAAGTAATATGGCCGGCAAAAGCACCTACCTGCGTAGTGTGGGTATTAATATTGTACTGGCAATGGCAGGAGCCCCTGTTTGCGCGGCAGACCTGGAATTATCGCCTGTACAACTGTTGAGCA
>JBKJUT010000002.1:0-4552 GCA_046590515.1 Ferruginibacter sp. | reverse complement strand
ATTACGCACCAGGTACCTGTCATAACAGTCGCCTGTTTTACCTATCGGAATTGTAAAATTAATATCCTCATAAGAACTGTAAGGTGTATGTACCCTCACATCATAATCCACGCCGGCAGCCCTCAAATTTGGCCCGGTAAATCCATAGTTCACTGCCCTTTCTGCAGAGATAGGCCCACAACCGATGGTACGCTCCATAAAAATACGGTTACGGGTAAAAAGCGATTCAAATTCTTTCAGTTGCTTTGGGTATGTCGCCAGAAATTGCTCCAGTTTTTCAAAAGCCCTGTTTGTAAAATTCCTTTCAAAACCGCCAATTCTTCCAATATTTGTGGTAAGCCTTGAGCCGCAGACTTCTTCATAAATTTCATAAATTAATTCTCTAAACTGCATCAGGTATAAAAACCCCGAGTACGCACCACTATCCACCCCCACTATAGAGTTACAAATTAAATGGTCAGAAATCCTGGCCAGTTCCATAATAATAATGCGTAAATAATCAACCCTTTTGGGAATCTTTACCCCCAAAAGTTTTTCGCAGGTAATATGCCAGCCCATATTATTAATGGGAGAGGAACAATAGTTCAACCTGTCTGTTAAAGGGGTGATCTGGTAAAGCGGGCGTCTTTCAGCAATTTTTTCAAAGGCGCGGTGAATATATCCTACAGTGGAAGTAGCTTTTAAAATTTTTTCTCCATCTAATTCAAGGATATTCTGGAACACCCCATGGGTAGCCGGGTGTGTAGGCCCCAGGTTTAATGTGGTTGTCTGCTTTTCAATACTACCTTCCGGTAAAAGAATATGATCGCTCATAGTTAAATTAAAATATTTTGTCGAAATAGAAAGCTGTGCTTCCACAGAATTTCCTGCTCTTACCTGCCAAACATTTCATCATCTTTGTCTACACGGGTTTGTTCTTCTACCGGATACTCTTTCCGCATAGGGAAATAATCCATCTCATCCACGTTTAAAATCCGGATAAGATTGGGATGACCTTTAAACTGTACACCATAAAAATCGTAAGTTTCTCTTTCCATCCAGTTGGCTGCCTGGTATAAAGCAGTTGCACTGAAAACCTCGGGCTTATTGATATCTGCAAAAACCTTAAACCGTATACGCACATTATCAACCAGGTTATGAAGGTGATAAACCACTGCCAGTTCCCGGCCTTTATTATCTGGATAATGCACAGCCTGCAGGTCGGTAAGGAAACGAAAACGCAGCTCTCCGTCATCAAACAGGAACTGCAATATTTTTAAATTAAGATCTTTGTTGGCAGAGAAGGTAAGCATGCCATAAGGTTCCTGCCAATCGTAAAGGTCTTCTCCGAATTTCTCCACCAGTCTTTCCCTGATATGTTGATTGTTCAAACTCATGCCGGTATTGTACTTTATGTTATTGAATCCCGTATCCGCTTAAAAGATCCTTGTATTGATCACTATGGCGCCGGCGTAAACCTTCCGCATTTACCAGGTCCTGAACTTTCATGAAACCATCCAGTACAGCTTCAGGCCTGGGAGGACAGCCTGGCACATACACATCTACAGGTATTACCTGGTCTATTCCTTGTAAAACGGGGTAACTGTCAAAAATTCCGCCGCTACATGCGCAGGCACCCATTGCCAAAACCCAACGTGGTTCAGCCATTTGCAGGTACACCTGCTTCACAATAGGAGCCATTTTTTTTGCAATAGTGCCCATAACCATCAACAGGTCGCACTGGCGGGGAGAAAAACTAACCCGCTCTGAACCAAAACGTGCCAGGTCATAATGACTTCCCATTGTAGCCATGAATTCAATACCACAGCAGCTGGTTGCAAAAGGTAATGGCCAGATGGAATTTTTACGGGCCAGGCTTACTACCTTTTCCAGGTTGGTAGCCATGAATCCTTCCCCCATATAACCATCAGGAATGCCCTCGAATTTTACTTTGTTATTATATTGTACCGGACGTGACATATCTTATATATTAGTGGTGGAACACAAATCCCCACCCTATTGTTGTAATACTTTTTATTCTTCCCACTTTAAAGCCCCTTTTTTGAAAATGTAAATAAAGCCTGACAGGAACATTGAAACAAACAAAACTACGGCTGAAAACCCTTGCCATCCCAGTTCCCTGAAATTAACCGCATAAGGATAAAAGAAAATTACTTCTACATCAAACAACACGAACAGGATAGCTAACAGGAAGTATTTAATTGCCAAAGGTTGGCGGGCGTTCCCTTTAATTTCAATTCCGCTTTCAAAATTCTGCAATTTGTCGGAACCCTTTCTTTTGGGCCCCAGCAGGTCCGAACCGATCAGGATCAGAATTATCAACCCCATGGCCATTATTAACTGCATGGCAATTGGAAAATAATTTTCAGCGTTGTTGACATCAGCTTGTAATAAGATAAAATCCATATATGAGTGCTGGGTTAATTGGCCGCAAAAATAAGACAGCCTGCTTGATATACAATGGTGCTTATTAAATTTACAATGAAAAAGCCCGTTATTGAATAACGGGCTTTTTTTTATTATTTACCTTTTTGTTTTAGCTTTTTTTTTTGGGCGTGGCCGTAGATTTTTTGGGCGGTGCCGCAGGGTCATTTTTACTTATAAACTCCCTGTTCTGCAGCAATTGGGCATCTGTAGGCTGCAACAGTAAAGCTTTATCTACATAACTCAAGGCTTTTGCCTGGTCTTTTTTCACATTGTAATAATACTCAATGAAATACTTATATGAACCAACCAATTGATTTACAACCTTGGATTTATCTGTTGCTGCTTCACCAATCATAATGGTTTTTTCATAAGCAGGAACTGCAAGTCCCAGGCTTCCGGTAGAATCTATCCCGGCATTTGATTTACCTACCATGTAATAACCGAAAGCGTCATCAGGATATTTTACTGTATAAGTATTAAATATTTTTACAGCAGTTGCATAATCTCCTGCCCTGAAGTAACCATACCCGGCATTATACAAATCAACGTTTGTTGGATTTTTTTTGATGGTCAATATCCTGGAATACCAATCACCTGACTCTTTATACCTTTTTTGATCTTCATAGGCCTGCGCCATATCTTTTAAATAAGTCACTTTGTTTGCTTCAACAGAATCAAGTAATATAGCCTTCTCTACCAGGCTGGCTGCTTTGTCCTCGCTGCCTGGCACCTTCAACAACAGGGTGGCATAGGTGGAGTAATCGCCTGAACCAATTTTCTCCGGGTTCTGCCTTTTAAAGAATTCTTCAAAGGCGGCAATAGCTTTAGCTGTATCATTTAGTTTATTATAGGCATATCCTTTAATGCCATAAAGATTAGGATAGGGAGCAGGACCTTCTTTTGCCAGGCATTCATCGGCTTTAGCCACTGCTTCATTAAACAATCCCTGGGCATATTTAACTGATGCACGCAGGTAACAGGCCTTAGGATCCTCATCAGAATTTTTTAAAGCAAGATCAAGATACATCGCAGCTTTAGGTACATCAGTACTGTAATAATACTCGAATAAATTATTATATGTGGGCGCATAAATAGGGTCTTTACTTATAGCGTCATTATAAAATTTCATATAAAGATCTTCCTGGTTTCTTCCCTGGGTCTGATAAACTTTACCGGAACGGTAAATAGCACGTGCGTAATTCGGATTTAATTTTAAAGCCTGTTGATAAGCGAGAATAGCATTTCCTCCATCAGCAAATTTACGATAGGCATCTCCCAGGTTAGTATAAACGAGGGGGTCATTAAATCCTTTTATAAGAGTTGCTTTCTTCAACTGATCAATAGCATAGGCCGCATCCCCGTTCTTCGAATCAGGATTAGCATTGGCATAACCAACGGCGTTTAGCACAGGAATACTTTTACCCTGGGAAAGTGAGATAGCAGTTTCAAAACGGTTACGCGCATCCTGCTTGTTGCCTTCCAGCAAAGCAATATGTCCCATACCGGCAATAAGTATTGCACTGTTTGGATTAGTTGCCAGCTTACTTTGATAGATTGCTTTAGCAGCAGGCACATTTTCAAGTCCAATTTCAGCCTGGCCTAACCAATAAGCGGCCTCATCATTATTAGGATTTGCAGCCAGCATTTTTTGAAATACACTCTTGGCACTTTGGAATCGTTCGTAATAAATGAACCTCTTTCCTTCATCAACACTCTGTGCCATAATCATATTAAAAGAGAAGATGGCCACAAGGAGCATTATCACTGTTTTAATTTTCTTCATAATAAATTGATTTGTTTTTAGACTCTGCAAGATTATAAAAATATACAAGGTTCCGTTAAAGGATTAAACTATTTTTTTTCTAAAGTCTGGTTGATTTTAACATTCCGGATTCTGAAACTCATCGCTGGTGCGAGATAGGCTCTTTTAAAAATTAACTGACCTCTCTCATTATTCAAAAAACTTACGAAGCCACTTCCAAGCCCTTTATAATTTTCTTTGATGATATAATACAAACCACGTACCAAAGGATACCTCATATTCAGTATGTTTTCCTGCACCGGGTCTACGTAAAATCCTTTGCCGCAAGGCTCGCATTCAACGGCGGCTATCCTCACTTTTTTA
>JBKJUT010000091.1:0-4059 GCA_046590515.1 Ferruginibacter sp. | reverse complement strand
CATTATTTCACAAAATTATTCCTGAAATGATTTCACAAAAGCTGAACCCTGGCTCACCCCGGATTGCGAAACAAATAGCCGCGCTGGATGCTCAATTCGGGGTGACTTATTTTCATGAACAACGCCAGGCCATTATAGACAGATACCAGCTTAAATCCTGATTTATTTACCAGTTCCGCCTTTGTCTGTAACCAAGGCGGAACATCTTTTTAAAAAGTTGACATACTATCTAAATATGTATGATGCTGCTGACATTATAAGTGCTTCTCCGCTACTTTCAAAAATCAACGGCCACAATTTCCAATAAAATTCACTCCCCGGAATTAATCTACACCCTCCACAAGGTTCCCTTATTGGCTTACAATTAAAAAATTGTGTAATGCCTGTTTGAATTTGTCAGCAATTGTTGTTTCTTACCGGAGGTACAGTTGAATCCTGTAGACTCTTTTAATAATTTACTTCACCGATAAAGTAGAAATATGAAAATTATTTTAGTTATCCTATTAGGGTTAACATTCCCGACATTTGGCCAATATGCTTATCCACCTACCCGGGTCGTAGACAGCAGTGATACTTATTTCGGAGTTACTTATAAGGATCCGTTCCGTTGGCTCGAAAACATAGAACAACCTGAAGTAGCATCATGGTTTAAACAACAGGCCAATTATACTTCTGGTATTTTAAACTCAATTACTGGCAGGGATGAATTGATTGCGGAATGGAGCAAACTTGATAAACTGCAACCACCACGAATAAATTCTATCAGGTATGAAAATGGCAGGGTATTTTACCGCAAGCGGATGCCGGGAGAGAATGTAGGAAAACTTTATTTCCGGGAAGGAGTTAATGGAAAAGAAATCCTTCTATTCGATCCTGTAAATTATATACCTGGCAAAACACTTTCTATTGATGAGGTGCTTCCAAGCTATGATGGCAAACTGGTAGCGCTGGGTTATTCTGAGCAAGGTGGGGAAGTATCCACAATAAAAGTTATAAATGTAGATACCAGGAAATTCCTGAAAGATTCAATATATCCTTCTGTCGGCATCAGCAGTTGGTCGCCGGATAACAAATCCTTTATGTACATGTGGATACGATCGGCTGACAATAAAGACCCTGAATCGAGATTAAGTCCTAAAACAAAATGGCATAACCTGGGACAGGAGCAGCAACAGGATAAAGATTTTTTCAGTAATGGCAGTTATCCAGACCTTAAAATCGACCCTAGTGTATATCCATTCGCCTATTTAACCAGGGATGCACCGCGCTATATTTTTTCAGGGGTTGGAAGTGTTCAACCTGAAATGGAAAGTTATTATGCCCCGGCCACAAGTATGTACGACGCTAAAATTGACTGGAAACCACTTTGCAAAACTTCAGATAAACTGGTACGTGGGTTAAATGTGATCGGTGAGAATGCTTATGCAATCACACATAAGAATGCAAAAAATTATAAACTGGTGTCCACCAGTCTTGCCATTCCTGATTGGGATAATCCCACGGTTATAGCGAAGGAACGCAGCGACCGCACTTTGGAATACTTTACTTACACACGAGACTACCTGTTAATAGTTCATAGTGATGGGATCAATAACTATTTGAGTAAATATAATTTAAAAACAAGGCAGACAAGCCCGGTAAAACTTCCATTCACCGGAACTATTGGGGTGTATAGTTATGATACGAAAACAAACCAGTGTTTATTGGGAATAACTTCATGGAACCGGCCATTTACTGAGTATAATTATGATGCGGCTACAGATAAATTGACTCCTAGTTCATTTAACCTGCCGTCGGTTTACCCGGCTGCCTATAAAGATTTGCAGGTGAAGGAAGTAGAGGTAAAAGGGCATGATGGTGAGATGATTCCTTTGTCTATCATTTACAAGAAAGGTCTAAAACTGGATGGTTCAGCCACATGCCTGATGGATGGTTATGGTGCCTACGGTTACAGTGCAGTACCCTATTTTAATATGATGCAAAGTTCACTGGCAGTTCGTGGGGTGGTTATCGCCTACCCGCATATTCGTGGCGGCAGTGAAAAGGGTGAGGCCTGGTACAGGGCTGGCTATAAAACCACGAAGCCCAATACCTGGAAAGATTTTATCAGTTGCGCTGAATACCTGGTAGCAAATGGATATACCTCCTCAAAAAAACTTGCCGGCACCGGCACCAGTGCAGGGGGGATATTAATAAGCCGGGCGGTTACAGAACGGCCAGACCTGTTCAGCGCTGCCATTTGCAATGTAGGATGTGCCAATGCGATGCGGCTTGAATTTGGTGCTAACGGACCTGTGAACATCCCGGAATTTGGTACCGTAAAAGACAGTATCGAATGCAGGGCGCTTTATGAGATGGATGGTATGCAGCATGTGGTAAAAGGTACATCCTATCCCGCAGTACTTTGTGTGGCCGGGTGGAATGACCCACGTGTAGTGGCCTGGGAGCCCGGCAAATTTGCTGCTGCATTGCAAACAGCTACGACCAGCAATAAACCGGTGTTGATGAAAGTGAACTATGACAACGGGCACTTTACAGAAGATAAACAGGTGACCTTTGCCAACTTCGCAGATCAATATGCATTTGCCATGTGGCAGGCCGGTCATCCCGGGTTCCGGTTAAAAAAGAACAATTAACTTCATAAAGGCAAAATTGCGGGTAACCTATGCCCGAACTTTTGTTCTGCCGCTCAAACCAGGCATGTGGTAAAACGAAATTTTGGTGTAAGAATAATAAGTTGTTCCTTCATACTCATCATTTACACAAATAGAAGCAGCTTGGGATCTCATTATTCAAAATTACATTTGCCCCTTATTTTGGGACTCTCAATGGTAGGGGTAGCAATGGGTCTGCTGTCATTGGGTGGATATACGCAAAATTACGAACCATTCTATTGGATAAGTTTTGCTTTGCTTACTGCCCTGATATTAGGCCGTAACCTGCGAAGCGATGTTTTTCTTCATGGGGTCCTTATTGGAATTGCCTGGGGGCTTATAAATGGAATCATACAGGTTGCTTTCTTTAAAACTTACCTGGCAAATAATCCACACCTGCAAAGTGAATTCCGGCAGGATACCTGGATCCCGGCCCGTTATTTTATACTTGTCAGCAGCCCGTTAATAGGCTTATTGTTAGGTGTGATAATGGGCGCACTTGCTAAACTTTTTTCCAAAGGATAAATGTAACATGATGTTACCTGCCACCACCAGAATATTTATCACATACACTTTACAATAATCAGACATTGCAAGAGCCATCCACACAAAAATTTAGTATAGATTTCAGGCAGGTCTGGGCTATTGCATTGCCAGTTATCTGCTGCTGGGCATTTACCTATTTATCAGTAAATATTTTTCTCGATTATGCGTGGAGTTTATTTTTACTGGTTCCGTTGGTATTAGGTGCATTGCCTACATTACTTTTATCAGGCAATACACAATTACCTCGAAAGTCACAACGAAACCGGTCCTACCTGGCCCTGGGCATTTTTTGCCTGGGTATGTTAGCCGTGGGCTGGGAAGGATTGATCTGTATGCTCATGGCTGCACCGCTCAGTTTAGTTATGACATATATTGGTTTTATCATTGCGTATGAAATGTCCAAATCAAGAAGTAACAATACCCTTACTGCCGTTGCCTTCCTGCTACTTGTGCCTGCATGCATGGCTTTTGAAGACAAACAGGAAGACGATACAGAATTACGATCTATTGTAACATCACTAACCATTCACGCAAGTCCTGAAGTTATTTGGGAAAATATTGTAGCCTTCCCGCAATTACCTGCACCTACGGAATGGATCTTTAAAACCGGCATTGCTTACCCGGTTAATGCCACCATTAAAGGCAAAGGGGCCGGCGCCATCCGCCATTGCAATTTTTCCACCGGGAATTTTGTTGAACCCATTACAGTATGGGACCAACCTCACCTATTGCAGTTCTCTGTGAATGAACAACCGGAACCTATGAAAGAATTGAGCTGGAGAGACATACACCCCAACCACCTTCATGGATATTGGGTCTCTAAAAAAGGACAGTTTAAACTGACCGCCCTGGCTGGTGG
>JBKJUT010000217.1:0-4159 GCA_046590515.1 Ferruginibacter sp. | reverse complement strand
TGAGCCTGCCTTTTCACTTTTTGGAAAGTGTGAAGCCTGACATTCTGAATAATATTTCCACTAACGTTTTCCTTAACCTTTTCTTCTTTGCCATTTTTGTATTCTTTTCTTTTTCCTTTTTTGGATACTATGAAATTACCCTGCCTTCATCTATCAGCAGCAAGGCAGACAGCAAAGCAGGTTCTGGTAATATCGCAGGCATATTTTTTATGGCTTTAACCTTGGCGATTGTATCTTTTTCCTGCACCGGACCTATATTGGGCTCACTGTTGGCCGGTTCACTCTCTGGTAGTGGTGGTGCCATGCGGCTCACTTTCGGGATGGGTGGTTTTGGCCTGGCAATGGCCTTGCCGTTTGGCTTATTCGCCTTATTTCCAAACTGGTTGAATTCATTGCCTAAGTCTGGTGGCTGGTTAAACACCATCAAAGTTGTATTAGGATTTATTGAACTGGCGCTGGCGTTTAAATTCCTGTCTAATGCCGACCTGGTAATGCATTGGGGAATACTAAAAAGAGAAATTTTTATTGGAATCTGGATCGTGATAGGGCTGCTGATTTCATTATATTTATTCGGATTCTTCAAGTTCCCGCACGACAGTAAAGTGGAGCGCCTGCCACTTACCCGTAAGTTGTTTGCGGTATTTTTCGCAGTCTTTACTCTGTACCTGCTGCCGGGAGTCACCAATACCAAATATGCCAACCTATCCCTGATAAGCGGGTTTCCTCCACCGTTATATTATAGTGTGTATGCCCAGGAATCAGAATGTGTGCTTGGACTAAACTGTACCCATGATTATGAAGAAGGCCTGGCGAAGGCACGGCGCGAAAACAAACCTATGTTAATAGATTTTACCGGTTATGCCTGTGTAAACTGCCGTAGAATGGAAGAGAATGTCTGGAGCAAATCCGATGTATTTAAGTTGATGAAAGAGAAATTTGTGGTAGTGTCCCTTTATGTTGATGATAAGAAAAAACTGCCGGCTGCAGGTCAATTCACTTTTCGGTCCGCAGATGGAAATGAACGAGATATAATTACAGTGGGAGATAAGTGGTCAGCATTCCAGACGGAAAATTTTAAAAATAATTCCCAACCCTTATATGCGATAGTCAGTACCAATGAAATCCTGATGAACAACCCGGTACCTTATACCAAATCGCCAGAGGAATACCTGGAGTGGTTGCAATGTGGACTTGCCGCCTTCGAAAAAAGTAAATAAACAATATTACTCAAAAGCAATGGGCTCTTCCTTTACGAAAGAGCCCATTTTATGTTGGGGGTTACAAAATCCTTATAGAGCGATTTGCTTTTCAGTCATCATCTTACGCAGGTTTATTAAACCATAACGCATTCTTCCAAGAGCAGTATTGATACTGCAATTAGTCAAGGCAGAAATTTCTTTAAAACTAAGGTCAGCATAATGCCGTAAAATGATTACTTCACGCTGGTCTTCAGGTAAAAGGTCAATCATTCTCCTTACTTTATCGTGGCTTTGGTCAGCCATCATTCTTTGGTCAGCGCCGGGTTCTGAAAAGTTTAATACTTCAAAAATGTCGCGGTCATCGCTGGTTTTGATACTTGGGCTACGTTTAACCTTGCGGAAATGATCTACACAAAGATTGTGAGCAATACGCATGGCCCAAGGTAAAAATTTTCCCTCGTCCGTATAACGACCACCTCTTAGTGTATCGATAATACGGATAAATACATCCTGGAAGATATCTTCCGCGAGGTACTTGTCTTTAACTAATAAATAAATTGAAGTGAAAATTTTGTCCTTGTAACGCACTACTAGAGTGGAAAGGGCATTTGAATCACCTTCCATGTACAGGTGAACTAATTGCTGGTCAGTTTGATTGGTTTGGATTTTCATAAACTTCTACAGTTTTTTTGGTTTAGGACTTTAAAAGACTAAAGGACATGACCAATAGAGAGAAAAAATAGCGTAGAAGTCTAATAGATAGGCTTTTCCGGCTTTTCACTTTATTGGATATTGGAACTGTGAAAATAGAAATATTATTACAACTTCCAAAAATATTTTAAAGAAATTTTAAGTTATTAGGCTTCGTTATCATCTATAATTACGTCTAAACTTTTGATTATCAATAATCTTTTTTAAGATTCAAACAAGATTAAAAAATCAAGATTGGGTAAAATTGCGCTGTATGATAGTATTTTTGCATCCTGATATGCAGCAAAAAGTAAGACCAACACGTAAAAAAACGAAGCAAACACCTGGAAACAACAATGATATCCTTATCAAAGGTGCCCGGGTGCATAATTTAAAGAATGTGTCAGTAACCATTCCCCGCAACCAGTTCATAGTAGTTACCGGCGTATCAGGCTCGGGGAAGTCATCTCTTACAATAGATACCTTGTTTGCGGAAGGGCAACGTCGTTATGCAGAAAGTCTGAGTGCCTATGCCCGCCAGTTCATGCAACGGATGAATAAACCTGATGTAGATTATATCAAAGGCTTATGCCCGGCCATTGCCATAGAGCAGAAGGTGATTACCCGCACCCCGCGGAGTACGGTGGGAAGTATGACTGAAATATTTGATTACCTGCGCCTGCTGTTTGCCCGGGTAGGTAAAACTATTTCCCCGGTGAGTGGCAGGGAGGTTAAGAAAGATGATGTAGCTGACGTGGTGCAGGCTATGAATAACCTGGAAGTTGGAAAGAAAATACTGGTGCTCGTGCCATTTAAAAAAATGCGCAACCGTGATCTAAAGGAAGAATTGAATATACTGTTGCAAAAAGGATTTTCCCGTTTGTTTGTGAAGGGAGAAATTTTACGGATTGAAGACATGCTGGAAGTAAAAGACCCGCCGGCTTTTCTTTCTTCCCAGGATGACAGCAAAGCCCAGGAGGCTTTTTTATTGATAGACCGGCTGGTAAAAAAAGACTTTGATGAAGATGACCTGCACCGGATAGCCGATTCGGTTACTACTGCTTTTTATGAAGGCGAAGGAATGATGTTACTGGAACTTGATAATGCAGAAAGACTTTATTTCAGTAATAAATTTGAACTGGATGGGATCCAGTTTGAAGAACCGGTACCCAATCTTTTCTCCTTTAATAATCCATTTGGCGCCTGCCCAACCTGTGAAGGGTTTTCTATGGTACTCGGACTTGACCCTGACCTTATCATACCCGACAAACGTTTAAGTATATACGAAGGCGCTGTGGCTCCCTGGAAAGGTGAAAAGCTGGGGCAATGGAAAGAAAGTTTTATACGGGCCGCCAAAAAGTTTGATTTCCCGGTGCACAAGCCCGTGATGGACCTGGATGAAAAACAACTGGCGGATTTATGGGAAGGCAATGCGCATGTGAAGGGGATCAACGATTTTTTTAAAGAAGTAGAACAGAACCTTTATAAAGTACAGTACCGGGTATTGCTGAGCCGCTACCGTGGGCGGACTAAATGCACAGATTGCCATGGGTATCGCCTGCGTAAAGAAGCCTTGTATGTAAAAATCAATGGCAAGCATATCGGTGAACTATGCGAGGTGCCTGTAGGTTACCTGCCAGCCTGGTTTGAAGCATTAAAACTTTCTGAATTTGATGAGAAGGTGGCTAAAAGAATTCTGCTTGAAATCAACAACAGGATAAAGACCCTGATTGATGTAGGGCTTGGATACCTTACATTAAACAGGTTGGCCAATTCACTCAGCGGCGGCGAAAGCCAGCGGATTCAACTTACCCGGAGCCTGGGCAGCAACCTCACCAATTCACTTTATATCCTGGATGAGCCCTCCATTGGCCTGCACAGCCGGGATACCGAAAACCTGATAGTGGTCTTAAAAGAACTTCGCGACCTGGGCAACACGGTCATCGTGGTAGAGCATGATGAAATGATGATGCGGGAAGCAGATCATATTATAGACATGGGCCCATTGGCCAGTCACCAGGGCGGTGAAGTGGTGGCGCAGGGAAATTATGAAGAAATCATTGCGGACAAAGACAGCCTGACGGGTAAGTATCTTTCCGGTGAATTAACAATAGATCCACCTAAACACACGCGTAAATGGAACAGCAGCATCACTATAGAAGGTGCCATTGAAAACAACCTGCAGAATATTACTGTACAGTTTCCGCTACATGTAATCTGTGCCGTGAGTGGTGTGAGTGGCAGTGGTAAAACTACTTTGGTAAAAAGAA
>JBKJUT010000134.1:0-4645 GCA_046590515.1 Ferruginibacter sp. | reverse complement strand
CATGAAAGTGAATCAGGTCAGCCTGCAGCGATAGTTTTTCCAACAACTTCTCCCACGATGTCACCCAACTTTTTCTGAATTTACTATATATCTCTTCCGTAGTATGATCTTTCAGTTTCACACCAATAATAGTTATATCATTGATAGCATAACTTATAGCAACCAATGAGTCATCTTCATACACACGGGTCCGTTCCTGCAATGCAACCGGGGGCACTACAGCTATTATTGTAACCTTATGACCTGCCTGGGATAAATAAGCTGCCTGTCCTGATACGTAAACTTCTGTTCCTCCATAGTTGTAGGGGTAATAACTGTATGTCGCAAGGATAACCTGCATCAGGATGTATGAAAAATACCGTTGAATAATGACCGTGCTGAAAAGCCTGCTTTCCGCCATAACCTGGCGGCAGCTACAGGGTCTTTTGTCTGCCTAAAGAACCGCCATAAATTTGATACAAACCGCCTGTTGTTTTTTTTACTGACATAGTCAAGCTGGGCAGGGTTTAATCCCAGTCCCAGTTCGTTTACTGCGTCAGACAGGTACCGGTAATTATTATACATGTAGGCATAAGCGTTATTTTTTTCCTGACCTGGATGTTCCCGGTAGTCAAGAAATAACCAGGGAAGAAACACTACAGGAGTAAGACAGCAGACTTTCAGGTTGAAGTACATATCATTTGCCGGACCATATTTTTCGGGGTAGCCTTTAACCTGGTTAAAGAAATTTCGGTTAATAATGCTACCTCCCGGTCCGCAGGTTAATAGCGGCTGTTCAAAAAAATGTTGTTGTATTACTTCCTTTCCGGCACGTGCATAAGGAAGCACCTCTCCTTTTAAATAATATCCAACCATACAATCGCTGAATTTTTCCATAGCTTCCACACAATAGCAAATGGTTTGGGGATAAAACCTGTCATCTGAGTCACAAAACATCAGGTACTTACCTTTTGCCAGCGCAGCAGCGCGGTTGCGGTTCGGGTAATCGCCAAGGTTGACGGTGTTCTCAAAAATTGCCACCTTTTCATGGGAGGCGAATTTATTGATCACTTCCATGGTGCTATCTGAAGAGGCATCATCTACAATAATTAATTCGTAGTGGTCATAATCTGAAGACAATACACTTTCAATAGCTTCAGCAATAAATTTCTCACGGTTAAATGCCGTCATCAATACACTTACAAGTGGCATCATACTCATGTAAACTGCCGGTTTACAAACCAGATATTATTTTCAGGGATGTCTTCCTGTAAGATATTGCCATGTATAGTCAGGGCATCAAATCCTTTTGATTTAAAAAATGCCAATACCTCTGGCAACGGCACTTTGCTCAGGTGGTTAAACTCTAAAATAATATTTTTGATAACACAACTTTCAAAATTAAAAGACTGAAATATTTCAAATTCGTTTCCTTCAATATCTATCTTAATCAATTCGATTATTTCACCTGCCTGTTCACACAGTTGCTGGAGCGTACATCCCAATATTGAATGATCACCGTCTCCTCCCCGCCTGGCACTTATGGTGCCCATATTACCAGCGGAATGTTGTTGAAGGGAAACAAACTCCGTGGTATCACTCACGGCTACATGTAATATTTTAACCCTGTCTTCCAGGCCATTTAAACTGATGTTATGCAGCAGCGAACTCATTACCCTATAATTGGGTTCAACCGAGATTACCCGGGCTTTGGGATTTGTGCGTGCTACCATGCAGGTAAATAATCCGAAGTTGGCGCCTATATCCATAAAAATTCCGCCAGGTTTTAGCAATGAAACAGCAAGCCGGGTGGATCCTGGTTCGTAATTCCCTTCTATCAGGATCACCCTGGTGATCCAGTCATTGGGCTCCAGCAGGAACCGGGTTCCATCCTCCCCTGTAACCGGTATACCTTTATCCAGCACCCGGCGACCCAGAACATTCTGAATTCTTATTTTCGAAGGATGTCGGATCCCTTTAAGATACCATTTAAATAACTTCCCTGCTATGGTGGTAGGAAACATATTATTTAATTTTACTTTTCATTCGGTTACAGTTCCGGATAGCCGCAACCAGGAAATTAGGAAGCCAGGGTTTATCGAGCCGGCTGCCATACACCTTTCTTATCTGGGATGGTTTCCTAACCTGACAACTTCTCCAGACCTGGTGAAATTTTTCTAAATTTTTTTGAGGATTAAAAAGTAAATCGGCCCTCTTCCTGGCATTCAATGATACTTGCCTGAGCATGTCCCGGTCAACTTGCAATTTTTGCAGGCGATCTGCGTATCCGACCGCATTTTCCGGTTCAAACCGAAACCCGGTCTCTCCTTCAATTACCAACTCATCAGCTCCACCACCCCAATAACTGACGAGCGGAACGATTCCTCTTTTCATGCATTCTACCAGAGAAACCGGTAAACCTTCATTAAATGAAGGAAGTATAAAACAATCCTGTGCCTGAAGTACTTTATTAAGCGCGTTGTCAGAAATAAAACCGGTAAAGTGGACGGAGGTTTTGTATTGTGCTGCTATTTCCACATCCTTATCTTTCATACCTACTATTGTAAATATAAAATCACTTGCAGGTAAAGAATGAATGATTTGCAATACCAGCTGCAGATTTTTGTTCTTATCGTGAATGTTGCCGGCTATAAATACAATTCGTAATTGGCTTGCAGTGCCTATTTGGCCGGGAGATTGTTCCGGCACGGGAAAGTAACACTGTACTACATCTTCTTTTCTTGCAGGCAACAACTTCTGAAGATTATGAAAAATCACAGGATTGATCGCTATAAATTTATTTATTACCTGTTCATGCAATCCGGCCAGGTTATAATAATAATCATAGTTTCCATGTACCACAAATGCTACCGGGTTCGAAATACCGGTATGTTCTGCCATTCCAAGTTCAATCCAGTCGTGAGCTACTACCAGTGCTTTATTGGATGGCAGCATTTGCCCCAGCAATTTACTGGTGTGATAAAAATTCCAACAGGGCGAATAATAAAATACCTGTTCTGACAATGCTCCTTTTACCGGAGAAAAATGATATTGTTTCTGAGCATCCCTGTTAATAGTGTATATAATATGGTTTTCTATACCCGGGTCGTTGTTAAATGCCAACAGGTTTTTAATGACGGTGAATACTCCGCCTTCCTTCCCGTTGTGTATATGGTATACCTGTAACTTGTTCACTTAGGTGAATGACCGTAGCATTGATAACATAAACGCCGGGCGGATAAGGGATTTGTGCCTGAAAAATAAAGTCACCTTTTCACGTGGACTCACATTTTTAAGCACAGTGTATATAATATGCTTTAAACGTCCCTGCAGAAAAGTGGTTGTAAAAAACGGCGATCGCAGGTGGCAGGTCCAGATCAATCCAACTCCTCTTAAAACGTGGCCTGGCAACATCGACTGGTAGTGATAAAAAGTATCATACATCATTTTTGCTGTGGCCAAATCTGTTTTAAAAAACCGGCTGAGCATATGCAGGCGCAATTCAGCCAGCCTGCTTTCTTCTATATTTTTTTTTAATGTACCTGCCTGGTTTGGATGAACCCGGTATTCTAACAAGCATTCCTGTACATTATCAAAATCGGTCACCATTGCTAAACGAGTCCATAATTCATAATCTTCAGCCGGCACATAATGTTGTTTATATAAAAAACTATTCTTTACAATAGCGGACCGGAACATTACGGAAGAATGGGCAAAGGGAACAGTATCCAAAAGCCGGTTCCGGCAATTGGCATTTCCCTCCGGAAAGTTATATGGACCGTTTTTCTCACCGATCAATTCAATATTTGTTCCGCAGACTCCCACAGGGAGGTGATCATTTAAAAACCTCAACTGTCTTTCCAACCGGACAGGTTTCATAATATCGTCTGCATGCATCATACATATAAATTCACCCGATGCCAGTTCGAATCCCCTGTTCATTTGATGAGCCTGACCAAGGTTTGAGGGTGACAAATAGATATTAATCCTGTTATCGGTAAATGAGCGGGCAAGATCCACTGTATGATCAGTGGACCCATCATCCAGTATTAACAATTCAAAGTGCGGGTAGGACTGGTCCAGGACGCTTTGAATCGCGGCTGCAATAAAAAAACCGGAGTTATATGCGGGCAATATAACGGTAACCAGTGGCTGCTCCATTATATTTTATGCCAGTTTGCCGGCATGATATCTTTTGGATTGACAGTGGGATCACGGAACCATTGCCGGGGACCCGCTACAATTTTGCCGGGCTTATTATTTAACCAGGCACCCCACCAGCTAAAGCTGCTGTTTGCAATGATATGGTGATGGCAGCAACTCATCAGGTAAAGGTCAATAGCAGCTTCTTCATGCCCCGGTACAAGTGTGTAATTTACGGGAGGTGTAAAATTTTTTTCCACCCAGCTCATATCATCTGAAAATATAAAAAAGTGTGCACCGGGAACCTGGTGGCACATATAAGAAATTGCCAGGTCGTAATATTCCGGGTTGCATGTTCCATGGAAATTATTTGTAGCAGGGTCATTTACATAGTCTCCACGACGGATATGTATACTAACCGCGGTCTCTTGTGCAATACGCTGCGCCCATGATCCGGCTTTGGCAATTAATGACTTCTTTATTTTAAAATCCCGTCGAAGGGTTTCACTGATTTCATTAAAAT
>JBKJUT010000275.1:0-4146 GCA_046590515.1 Ferruginibacter sp. | reverse complement strand
TGCCGGTTGCCAGGGCCGGGGCAATTTTCCAGGCAGCCATCATCAATGGAAAGTTCCAGAGAATGATCTGGCCGGCTACAACCAGCGGTTGTACGTTACGGTTAGGAAAAGCATATTCCAGTTTATCTGCCCAACCGGCATAATAGAAAAAATGATTGGCCACTACAGGAATATCAAAATCGCGGCTTTCCCGGATAGGCTTACCGCCATCAAGTGTTTCAATTACAGAAAGTTTACGGGCTCTTTCCTGTATCATACGCGCCAGGCGGAAAATATATTTACTTCTTTCCTTACCTGGCATCTTCTTCCAGGTTTTGTCATAGGCAGTACGCGCTGCTTTAACAGCTTTATCTACATCAGCTGCATTTGCCTCGGCTATTTCAGATAACTTTTCTTCCGTGGCCGGGTTAATGGTATTGAAATATTTTTTGCCTGAAGGCTTTTCAAATTTTCCATTTATAAACAGATCGTAACGTGGGGCAATTTTTGCTGCTGCACGACTTTCAGGTGCCGGTGCATACTCGCGTGCAGAATCAAATTTAAGTTTCAGTGTATTATTTCTTTGTGTAGCCATGTGTTGTTTTTGTTGACGGCCCCCAGGCCGTACTGATAGTTTATTTTGATATTAATATTCAGAAAGGCATTAATCAATGGAGAAATAATCTTTGCCCTGGTACACCCCGGTCTTTTCCTTCATCAACTGCATCAGGATATCATTGGCTAAACTACTGGCACCGAACCGGAACAGGTGGTTGTTCATCCAGTCCTCACCCAAAGTTTCATTCACCATTACCAGGTAATGCAGGGCGAGTTTGGATTTAGAAATGCCACCTGCTGGTTTCATCCCGATTTTTTTTCCTGTTTTATAATAAAATTCCCGGATAGCTTCAAGCATTACCAATGTCACCGGCATAGTTGCCGCGGGCACCACCTTGCCGGTAGATGTTTTAATAAAATCGGCACCGGCATACATGGCAATATCACTTGCCTTTCTAACTTTATCATACGTTACCAGTTCTCCTGTTTCCAGAATTACCTTTAACCGGGCATCGCCGCAGGCTTCTTTGATAGAAGCAATTTCATCAAATACGTAATTATATTCACCTTGCAGGAATTTTCCGCGGCTGATCACCATGTCTATTTCATCGGCACCATTCTGTACGGCAAATTTGGTATCACTGATCTTTACATTATGAGGAGCCTGGCCGCTGGGGAAGCCGGTAGCCACAGATGCGATCTTTATACCGGACCCTTCCACCGCTTTTTTAGCGAACTTAACCATTGAAGGATACACACACACAGCAGCCACAGTGGGCAAACCCTGGTAATCATCCATAAGATGGCGCGCTTTATAACAGAGTTGTTTCACCTTGCCTTCGGTATCTTTTCCTTCCAAAGTAGTAAGATCGATCATGTTAAGGGCAAGCATGAGGCCATTAACTTTTGTTTCCTTTTTAATACTACGTTTTGTAAACCGTGCTGCTCTTTCTTCAATTCCTACCTGGTCTACCCGGGGAGACAATGTAAAATCAGGGATTGCCATTGTTTTTTCTGCCATATTGTTTGTTGTAAAGCATCAAATTTACTAAAACGAAATTATAGTTGCGCTTATTTCATGTGATGTATATTTAGGGTTGAATAAACAAAACACGGAGAAGTATGAAAGAAATTGCCGGTTCGGAACTGATCATAAACAGCCGTGGTGCCATATACCATTTAGATGCAAGGCCGGAAGAAATAGCCGGCACCATCATCCTGGTAGGCGACCCCGACCGGGTTAAAATGGTGAGCCGCCATTTTGATTCAATAGAATATACATTACAACACCGGGAATTCATCACTCATACAGGATTTATCGGTAATAAAAGAATTACCGTACTCAGTACAGGTATCGGGCCTGACAACATAGATATTGCTGTCAATGAACTGGATGCCCTGGCTAACATAGATTTTTCAACCCGGACTATCAAACCGGTTCTAACATCGTTAAACATTCTGCGATTCGGCACGTCCGGTTCATTGCAAAAAGACATCCCGGTAGATTCCCTGGTGGCAGGTACACACGGTCTGGGGTTTGACAATGTGATGCATTTTTATCGTGCTCCACAAGTGGCCAGTGAGCTAAGACTCATTAATGCCTTCCAGCAACATACAGGACTGGTCAGCGGCAATGTGATCCCCTATATTTTTGAAGGAAGCAAAGATCTGCTTGATCTTTTTGGCGACGGATATTTTAAAGGAATCACTGCAGCCTGTCCCGGATTTTATGGGCCGCAAGGAAGAATACTCCGCCTGGAGGTGGCTTATCCCGGCCTTATCGATAAACTTACCACCTTTACATTTGATGAACACTTTATTTCCAATTTTGAAATGGAGAGTTCTGCCATATATGGCCTGGGAAGGGCTTTAGGCCACCGCTGTGTAAGCCTGAACGCCATCGTGGCAAACAGGGTTGTAAAAGAATTTTCTAAGGACGGCACTGCTGCAGTGAATAAGTTAATAGAAAAATCGCTTGGCATACTTGCTTCTGCTGAACTTTAAAATTAAAAAAGGAGGACACCCGTTCCTCCTTTTTTTCATTCAATACTTTATTTCTTATTGCGCTTCTTTACCGTGGCAATGTTTGAATTTTTTGCCGCTGCCGCAAGGACAAAGGTCGTTACGGCCAATTTTAGGTTCTACCCTTACCGGTGACTGTTTCACAGGCGTGGATGGATCAAAGTAATCATTTTCGTTGGCGCCGTATTCCTGTCCTGCCGCAATAACTTCACTTTTATTGCTGTTCATCTTGCTCATGTCTGTCTTCTTCTCACGGCCTTCTTTGATCTGGGTATTACTGGCCTGTTCTGTAGGAAGGCTGGCGTGGCAAAGGAAACTAACTATATCCTTATTAACCTGGTCATCCATTTGTTTAAAGGCATTGTACGCTTCAATCTTATAAATTACCAAAGGATCTTTTTGTTCGTAACCGGCTGTTTGTACACTATGCCGGAGATCATCCATTGCACGTAAGTGTTCCTTCCAGGCATCATCAATGAGGGCCAATGTGATACTTCTTTCTAGTGCATTGCCCAACTCTGCACCATTTGTTTCGAAATAACGATCGAGGTTAGCCAGGGCCTGGATAGCTTTTTTACCATCAGTAAAAGGAACCGCTACATTTTCAATATGGTTACCCTGCTCTTTACGGATGTTTTTAATCACCGGCATGGTGTGTTCAATAATGGCCTGGTTTTTCCGGGAATAATGCTCTATGGCTTCCTGGTATAAGTTTTCAGTTAAAGTATTGGCATCTGTTTTTTCCAATGCTTCCGAGGTGAGAGCTGTATCAATTCCAAACTGCATAATGGCTGAAAGTTTAAAACTTTCATAGTCATTCAATTCTTTGCTGGAAAGTATAATACCTTCTGCCACTGAATAAAATGCATTATCCAGGTCAAGCGCCAGTCGTTCTCCGAACAAGGCATGGTTTCTTTTACCATAGACTACGTTCCTTTGCTTGTTCATTACATCATCATACTCCAACAGGCGTTTACGTATTCCAAAATTATTTTCTTCTACTTTCTTTTGGGCGCGCTCAATACTTTTGGTAATCATGCTATGCTGGATAACTTCACCTTCTTTATATCCCATCCTGTCCATAAGACTTGCGATACGCTCACTGCCAAACATACGCATAAGGTCATCTTCCAGCGATACGAAGAAATTAGAAGTTCCCGGATCTCCCTGGCGACCTGCACGACCTCTTAGCTGCCTGTCAACCCGGCGACTTTCATGACGTTCTGTACCAAGAATAGCGAGGCCACCTGCTTCCTTTACACCAGGCCCCAGCTTAATATCTGTTCCCCTACCCGCCATGTTCGTTGCGATAGTTACCGCACCTGCAAAACCTGCTTCCGCCACCACCTGCGCTTCCCGACTATGCTGCTTTGCATTCAATACATTATGCGGAATATTTTTTTGCTTCAACATCCGGCTCAGTAATTCACTCACTTCTACCGAGGTGGTACCTACCAGGCAAGGCCTCCCGGAGGTTCTGAGTTTTTCAATCTCATCAATTACTGCCTTGTATTTTTCACGCTTGGTTTTATAAACAAAATCCTGCTCATCATTTCTAATGCATTTTACATTGGTAGGAATAGTTAC
>JBKJUT010000053.1:0-7331 GCA_046590515.1 Ferruginibacter sp. | reverse complement strand
TCCCGCTCCTTAAGTGTGTAATCGTGCCCGCGCAGATTCCTTCAAATGTATATTCTTTATTGTCTAAAATAAGTGATATGACGGTTCTGAAACGTGCACGCCTGTCTGCTGCACCAGATAAATTCTCTAATAACAGATTGATATTATCTTCCGACGTAGCAGTTTCACCTGCATAGCGCGCGCTGCGTACACCTGGTTCTCCTCCAAGTTCCCTTACTTCCAGCCCGCTGTCTTCACTGAAACAGTTACTTCCCGTTAGTGCGTATATGGTCCTGGATTTTTCAGTGGCATTTTCTTCAAGTGTATGATGAGGCTCCGGTATTTCAATATCAATACCCGCTTCGCTTAACGGGAGTATAGCCATGGTTTCCTTTAGTACAAAGCGTATCTCTTCAACCTTATGTGTATTATTTGTGGCAAATACCAGTGTTTGCATGCTCGTCTTTTATAAATTAAATAGCTTTTTCAGGCTCTCCCATAATTGCTGTTTGAGTTGTTTGTTTCCTGCCAGTTCATGCAGGGGAGGACCGGCCAGGAATTGCTGTGGCCCGTGTGAATGAACCTGGTAATGGGGGAAATAAACAGGCAGGTTAATGGTTGCCGGTTCAACCCCAAAAAGTAAAACCTTATCTGCATTTAATCCGAAGGGAAAAATAGCAGCTACCTGGTTAATATTTATTAAAGCCACATCCGCCATACCCAGTTTGCATGCTCCCAGTATTCCTGTAAGGAATTGCAGGTCTGCATCACTTACATAAAGATCAGCCGGTTCGTTAACCAATATTAAAATCCGCCTGGCATTATTACCTAAATATTTGACCGGAATATGTTCGCCCGGTTTTCCTGGTATTGCAGGCTGGGCGGGAGCTGTATCAACAAGAGAATTTCTATAAAGTGCGTGTACCAGGGCGGCGGGTAAACGGAGGTTTTCAAAACTCATGAATGCTGGTTTGCTTGTTTATTTTTCGTTTCTTTGCATAAAATTAATGAATATGATTGCTGCTGCGGATTTTAATATAACGAAAGTGGAAAGGAGTAAACTGAATGATATAAACCTGGAAAATATTCCTTTTGGAAAATATTTTACAGATCACATGTTAGAGGTTGATTATGAGGATGGAGAATGGAAAAATGTCGAGATTAAACCTTACCAGCCTTTATTACTTGAGCCAAGTGTGGCGGCACTTCATTATGGCCAGGCTATTTTTGAAGGAGTGAAAGCCTACAAAGATCCCCAGGGTAAACCATTCGTGTTCAGACCCCAGGACAATTTTAAAAGGTTTAATATTTCTGCAGAAAGAATGCAGATGCCACAGATACCAGAGGAAATTTTCATGGAGGGTTTGAAAACACTGGTTAAGCTCGACAGTAACTGGATCCCGGGGCAACATGACCACTCATTGTATATCCGCCCATTTATGTTCAGCACGGATGAAATGATTGGTGTACGTCCCAGTGAAAAGTATAAGTTTATGATCATACTAAGTCCTACAGGCCCATATTACAGCACCCCTATGCGGATCTACGTGGAGGAGCAATATGTACGTGCGGTGCCAGGCGGAGTAGGGTATGCCAAGGCTGCAGGTAATTATGGCGCTGCTATGTATGCTACTGCCGAAGCAAAAAAGAAAGGATACGACCAGGTTTTATGGACGGATGCATATGAACACAAATATGTACAGGAGTGCGGTACCATGAATGTATTTTTTATCATTGGTAATACTGCGATTACTCCCGACCTGCAGGCAGGTACTATCCTGGCAGGGGTAACCCGTGACAGCACCATCACTTTATTAAAAGAAATGGGTTTTACAGTTGAAGAAAGGCCTTTAAGTATAGATGATGTAATTGATGCCCATAAGGCAGGTTTGTTATATGAAGTTTTTGGTACGGGTACAGCCGCCACTATCTCGCTTATTAAAGAATTAAGATACAAAGATTATGTAATGGAATTTGATGTAGAAAAGTGGCAAACTGCACCTGCCATTAAAGAAAAATTAAATAATATCCGGTATGGCAGGGCAGCAGATTCACATGATTGGATGCTGGAAATTTAAGTACAAACCCGTTTTTTATAAGAAATTAAGTAAAATCGCCTCTTTGGGCGATTTTCTTTTAAATATGGAAAAAAACTTTCTTTTTTGAATAGCCATCTTAATTCTTTTTCCCTACCTTTGCCGTCCGAAAAATAAAAGGTTTATAAATGCCCACTATTCAACAATTAGTAAGAAAAGGTAGAGAAATCATTAAGGCTAAAAGCAAATCCAGGGCACTGGATAGTTGCCCGCAACGTCGTGGTGTATGTACAAGAGTATATACTACAACTCCGAAAAAGCCCAACTCAGCACTTAGGAAAGTTGCCAAAGTTCGTTTAACCAATAAGGTAGAGGTAATTGCCTATATCCCTGGAGAAGGTCATAACCTGCAGGAGCACTCTATTGTGCTGATCCGTGGTGGCAGGGTTAAAGATCTTCCGGGTGTACGGTACCATATTGTTCGTGGTAGCCTGGATACGGCTGGTGTAAAAGATCGTAAGCAGAGCCGTAGTAAGTACGGAACCAAAAAAGAAAAGGCAAAAAAATAACCATTAAATAATAACATCAGTTATTAATAATAACAAATAAGACAATGCGTAAAACACAACCGAAAAAGATTCCATTAGCTCCCGATCCTAAATTCAATGATAAATTGGTTACCCGGTTCGTAAACAATTTAATGTGGCAGGGTAAGAAAAGTGGTGCTTATAATATTTTTTACGATGCCATCGATAAGGTTGCAAAGCAAACAGGGGAAGACGGTTATGAAGTATGGAAAAAAGCCCTTACTAATATAACTCCGGGAGTTGAAGTACGTAGCCGTCGTATTGGTGGCGCTACTTTCCAGATCCCTGCTGAGGTGCGTGCCGACAGGAAAGTGCCTTTATCAATTAAATGGATGGTGAAATACAGCCGCGACAGAAATGGCCGCAGTATGGCTGATAAACTGGCTAACGAAATCGTTGCTGCCAGCAAAGGTGAAGGTGCATCTTTCAAAAAGAAAGAAGATACACACCGTATGGCTGAGGCCAATAAGGCTTTCGCCCACTTCAGAATCTAATTTATATTTTAATAAGTATGTAGGGATGCCGCTCAATTGAGCGGCATTTATTTTTATGTGGATAAAAAACCTATAAACTGTTATCTGCCCATCAAAATCCAATAAAGCTGTCTCAATTTTAATTCAATAAGGCACCTGCAAAATATCTGCACTTTCTATCCGTTATAAACAAATACCTTCTTTCATACCCCAAATCCCGGTTCCGGGGCATGAATATTGTTTATTGTAAAAAGACTTAAACCTTAAAATACCCAGATCCACGAATGAAATTTGTTTACCTGATATTTACTTTACTGCTTATCAGCACTTTAACTGCCCGGTCCCAAAGCGCAGACTTTACATATAATACTACTTCAGGGTTATTTTGTTCACCACAGATTGTTACTTTCACTGCCAGCACAACCGGAAATCCCACTCAATATATCTGGAATTTTGGAGATGGTCAATCCGGGGGTAGCCCGGTGGAAAATCATTTATATGATTACCCGGGTTCTTACCAGGTTACATTAACAGAGGTATTTAATAATACTGCCTCATCCATAAGTAAAATAGTGGTTATCAATCCCTCGCCAGACGTTACTTTAAATGTAAATCGTCCAAGTCTGTGCCAACCGGGAAATGTCGCATTTACTGCTTCAGCAACCGGGACTGTGGCTTCATATGAATGGAATTTTGGAGACGGTTCTCCCGTTCAGACTACTGCTTCAAATAACAACAGCCACATTTATACAGCGTATGGCACATTTACGACTGTAGTGAAAGCCATTTCGGATCAAGGATGCAGCAACACAGCTAATGTTACAGTAACTATAGCGCGTTTTCCTATCAGCGTTTCTGTGGCACCTAATAAAGGTTGTCTTCCGGCTAATCCTACGCTTGTAATGACCAATACTTTCCCACCTGGCGATGGGCTTCAATCAGTAACCTGGAATTACGGGGATGGATCACCTTTGTTTACCGGAACAGGTTCAAGCACCACACATACCTATAATACTACCAGTCCCATTACAACTGCCAACGTTAGTGTGACCAGTAACCAGGGTTGTACCAATTCCTATACACTTCCATCTTTTGCCTACGGAATTCCACCAACAAATACAGTAGCGTATACTACTGCAGCACGTGATACTTTTTGCGGTTCTGAAACGGTCCAGTTTTATGGTTTTGCAGATAGTGCAAATCTGTACAATTGGGATTTTGGAGATGGAAACACCCAGGTTACTACTACCACCACCGTATCTCACAAATACGATATGCTTGGCGCCTTTTCAGTGGTCGTTACCCCGAGTTATAATGGTTGTTTTGGGGCGCCGCGTACCATCAATATATTTATCAAAGGGGTGATTGCTGATTTTACTTATGGCAATACCTGCACCAATAAAGCCACTTATAATTTTACTAATAATTCCCTGGGAACCATAGGCTCGTACGCCTGGACATTCAGTGATATTCCAGGTTTTACGGAATCATCGACCTATAGTCCTTCCCATACTTTTCCAGTAAATGGTACCAGTAATGTAAAACTGGTAGTAGTGGACAACAGTTCAGCCTGCAGTGATTCATTATCTGCCATTATATATACAGCTACCCCTTTATTACAGGTTGATAAAAACAACGTGTGCCGAGATAGTGCGATCACTTATACCGTGATAAATCCTTACCCGGCCGGCAGTGGTTTCTCCTATGATTTTTATATTAATGGAAATATTCTGCCTTTAGGTAATAATACCAGCTATACCCAGAACCCCCGGAATTATGGTACATATAATGATTTTGTAGTGATAAGGGACCAGTTGGCCAGCACGTGTAATGACACTGTTAGAGTAGGAGCCGTTAATGTCCGCGCGCCATTCGTCAATTTCGTAATACCGGCAGTTCAATGTATTGACACAGCAGTGGTGCTGGTAAATAACTCTTATCCATGGTTTGCCTCTGATAATATAGTTAAATGGAAATGGGATTTTGCAGATGGTCAGAAGGATTCAGTCCGAAATCCTATTCCTCATCTTTACAAGGTGCCGGGGCAACATATAGTTAAGCTTGAAGCAACTGATATAAACGGCTGTACCCAAAAATATGAGGCTGCAGTGATCACTGCCCCATTGCCACCTATCTCAGTGCTGCCGAAGATAGATACCCTATGCCAGGGCCAAAGTGCTGTATTGTATGCCTATACATCTGAGCAACTTGATTGGGTAACTACCACCAATATCAGTTGCACAACCTGTGATACGGTGACGGTCAATCCCCCCGCTACCTCCCTTTTTATTGCCAGGGCTACTTCCTACTATGGTTGCAAGAATTATGACACCTCACTTGTGAAAGTGTATGGTCCGTTGAACCTTTCTGTTTCCCCAAATACAACTTCAATATGCCCGGGGGGAACTGTGCAGCTTGCCTTGAATACTACCGGACTTACTACCTGGTTACCTTCTACCTATTTAAACAGTTCAACTATAAAAAACCCGGTTAGCAGACCTGACGCAAGTATCACATACACAGCTGTGGTCTCTGATTCGGTAGGATGTTTTAAAGATTCGGTGTCCGCAACTGTTACAGTATTTCCGCGGCCGACTGTAGATGCCGGACCCGACCAGGTATTGCCTTACAACACCAGTTTTCTTCTTTCGCCTAATTACCCAATGGGCGTGGTAAGTTATAACTGGACACCTGGCACAAACCTGAATTGTACCAATTGTGCTACTCCAACAGGAATTGCCTTAGACAAACAGTTATATACAATTGAAGTTACTGATCAAAATGGTTGTAAAGGAAAAGACAGCCTGAACATAGTTGTGTCCTGTGAAAAAAGTAACTTATTGCTTCCTACAGCCTTTACTCCAAATGGCGATGGCAGGAATGAATCTTTTTATCCTATTGCCCGTGGGTATAAGTCCATTAAGAGTTTTACCGTTTTTAACCGGTCAGGAGCCAAAGTTTTTGAGAGACAGAATTTTCAACCCAATATTCCTGGTTTGGGCTGGAACGGCATGACCATAGGAGGCCAGTTAGAAAATATGCAAAGTTATGTGTGGGTGGTGGAAGGTATTTGTCAAAATGGTATGTCTATCATTACCAGGGGTACTGTGATTCTTATCAAGTAATTAGGCTCCATAATATTCATTAGAATTCAACCAGTTACGTTAAAAATTTTCTCTTACTTTACTTTCATATAACGAAATTCACAATCTGTGGATAGGATTAACGTTACATCAACAGGTTATAATATTAAATTGATGTCCAATCCTTTTAAAACCTTCGTTTATATGAATCATTCCAATTTTAAAAATCTTCCTGCCGATAAGCAATTTCGTGCGTGGAAAAGACTTGGTGTTCGTATTGCAGTAAGAAAAACCCCTGTATTTTATTTTGTACTTTACCAGGTTGCAGGATTTTATATTGAAGCCAAATTCCTCAGGGGTAGTGATGACCTGCTTACGTTTGATTCCTTCCTTACCACAGACCCATTGGAGCCTTATTTAAACCTGATAGATATTTCAGACATATTTGATATTAATTAACAGGGAACCCTACGGTTACTCCGCCTAAACCTTTGTATTTTATTGATAAATCCTTATCTTTGCGGCCGCTAAAAGGGTCAGCAGGTTGATGGGCTGAAGTATTTAGCACACTATGAGAGAGTAAATACATATCGCCCCCATCTTAACTGATCTGCAGCTAAGATTACCACGGGGTTATCAGTGCCACTACCACCGCATATCTCAAAAAGCGGTAAAAAATAAAATTCACAATTTAAAAATAGACAAATGGGAGATTTACGTTATCAAAGAAATTTTGGAATTGCGGCGCACATTGATGCCGGCAAGACCACTACTACTGAGCGTATCCTGTATTACACCGGTGTAAATCATAAAATCGGTGAAGTGCATGATGGCGCTGCAACTATGGACTGGATGGCACAGGAACAGGAACGCGGTATTACTATTACTTCCGCAGCCACCACCTGCTTTTGGAACTTTCCAATGGTTCAAAATAAGAAGACTGCTGATACCAAACAATATAAATTCAACATTATTGATACACCGGGTCACGTAGATTTCACCGTTGAGGTGGAGCGTTCTCTCCGTGTATTGGATGGTTTACTGGCCTTGTTTTGCGCTGTATCTGGTGTGGAGCCACAGTCTGAAACCGTATGGCGCCAGGCTAATAAATATAAAGTTCCACGTATTGGTTTTGTAAACAAAATGGATCGTGCGGGTGCAGACTTCCTGAAT
>JBKJUT010000224.1:0-4114 GCA_046590515.1 Ferruginibacter sp. | reverse complement strand
AAGTTTTTTATTGATGCTGTCTACCAGGTGAAAGTGAACTCCCGGGTTTAATATAGCCAGCGGTATGCCGGGGAAGCCGCCACCGGTGCCAAGATCCAGCACGGTACTGCCTGCGGCGAATTCAAACCTGGTGGCAATAGTAAGTGAATGCAGCACATGGTGCACATAAAACTGGTCCATATCCTTCCGGCTGATCACGTTGATTTTTTCATTCCATCCTGCATACACCTCTTTTAATAATCCAAGTTGCTTTTCTTGATCTGGTGTAAAATCAGTGAAATATTTACTAATGGTTTCCATTTATTTCCAGGTAGGCCGGGGTTTTTTAACCAGCGAGGTGGCAAAGATGAGATAATAAAAAAACATCCATATATCAAACAGTAAAAAATAGGGAATAAGGTCTTTTTCACCAAGCTTTTTCATTGATTTTATGATTACTACAGTTTGCAGCATCAGGCGGACACAAAAGATGGACAAGGCCAGGTCCCACCTGTAAAAAAGAGTGATAATAAATAAAGGATAATAAAAAAAGTGAGTAAGCGAATAGGTGCCAAGTAATATTTTATGCAAAGGTTTATACATCCTGCTGGTGGTATAGTGGCGCGTTTTCTGCCTATACCATTGGGCCCATGTAGCTGCCGGCTTGCTGAGTGTGTATGATTCCTTGTCAATATTTATCCGGGTATTAGAGGAGGTTGCTGCCTTATTGATAAACAGATCATCATCGCCTCCCGGTATATGATTGTGCGCACTAAAACCTTTGTGCCGGAAAAAAACGCTCTTTTTATAACTTAAATTCCTGCCAACCCCCATATATGGCAGGCCAGCCAGGGCATAGCTGAAATATTGTAAAGCTGAGTGAAAGGTTTCCCAGCGCACCAGTTTATTCAGCCATCCTTTTTTCTTGTGGAAGGCCCCATATCCCAATACAATTTCAGTTCCTTCTTCATAGGCCCCCTGCATATTCTCTATCCAGTTTTCGGTGGCAGGAACACAGTCTGCATCTGTCAATAATAAAATCTCGTGCTTCGCGGTTTTTATGCCCACACTCAATGGAAATTTTTTGCCAGGGATCATCTTGGCTTCCTGGGTAAGTTCTACTACCTGCAACTGCTTATACGTTTTACGCAAAGCCTCCAACACATACTTACTGTCATCAAAGGAATTATCATTTACCACCACTACTTCGTGAGTATAGCGATATGCCTGAACCAATGCACCTGGCAAATTATTGGCGAGATTACCGGCTTCGTCACGTGCGCAGATAATTACGCTAACAGGGTGAGCCTGGGTTACCTGTTTTGTGGCCGGACTGTAATATGCCAGCCGACTGAAAATAAAAACGTAGTAGGCTATTTGTAACAAAGAAAAAAAACAGAAAAACAGAAATAAGATTAATTGCCAATGCAGCAGGAGTTTAGGTAAATCCATCGGGGCAAAAATAAGCATATGTTCAGAAGTTGCGCCTATGGTAATTTTATAAAATTATCTTTGCCGTTTTTATTAAGATTATGGCATCTCTCGAATTTGAATTGTTAGCTACAGACCCCGGCTCCAAAGCACGGGCGGGCAGGATCACCACGGATCATGGCGAAATACATACACCTGTTTTTATGCCAGTAGGTACGGGAGGCACGGTGAAAGCCGTCACGCAGGAGCAGTTGCGTGAACAGGTGAAGGCACAGGTAATACTCGGAAATACTTATCACTTATACCTTCGCCCGGGCCTGGATGTACTCGAATCTGCCGGAGGACTGCACAAGTTCAACGGTTGGGACCGGCCAATTTTGACCGATAGCGGTGGCTACCAGGTGTTTTCCCTGGCAAATAACAGGAAGATTAAAGAAGAAGGAGTAGTGTTTCAATCTCATATTGATGGCAGCAAACATTTATTTTCACCGGAATACGTAATGGATATACAGCGTGTAATCGGTGGTGATATCATTATGGCTTTTGATGAATGCCCTCCTTATCCCAGTGACTACACTTATGCCAGGAAAAGTATGGAACTCACCCACCGCTGGTTAGACAGGTGCTTTGAGCGGCTGGCGGCCACTCCTGGCAAATATGCGCACACCCAGAATCTTTTCCCGATTGTACAGGGAGGGGTGTATAAAGACCTCAGAACTGCCTCGGCAGAATATATTGCTTCGAAAAATGCTGCCGGCAATGCAATTGGTGGACTAAGTGTAGGAGAGCCAATCGAAATGATGTATGATTTTACTGCACATTGTTGTGATATTTTACCTGTCAATAAACCACGCTACCTCATGGGAGTTGGTACTCCATGGAATATTCTTGAAGGGATTGAAAGAGGGGTAGATATGTTCGACTGTGTAATGCCTACGCGCAATGGCAGAAATGCCATGTTGTTTACTACGAACGGTGTCATTAATATTGACAATAAGAAATGGGAAATGGATCATTCACCCATTGATACCGGACTGGATTGCGAAATGAGTAATAAGTACAGTAAGGCCTATTTGAGGCACCTGATGAAAAGTAAAGAATACCTCGGCTTAACAATTGCCAGTGTACACAACCTGGCATTTTACCTGTGGCTGGTAACGGAAGCACGCCGGCATATAATGCTGGGAGATTTCGCCGGTTGGAAAGCCGGGATGGTAATGCAATTGCAACAAAAATTATAATGCGTTACAGGTTAGACACACTTTTCAAAATGGTTTTGGTATTGGTGTGATTTACAATTCCCATAAAGTCCAGGTCAATAATGGTAGTATTTTCTATCTCACCCACCTTTGGTGCATAATAGGTATTGATATTAGTCGTAAGTGCTGTGCCAGGTATAAAAGCAGAGCTTAAAGTAGTAACTACATGGATCACCCCTGTATAATTGATGTTGTTTACTGTATACGAAATGCCTTTTTCCTGGATTTTGTTTACCACAGTGATAGGCACACTGCCGGCACCAGGTATTGCTACTGAAAAGTTTTGGGTCCAGCTTTCATTCAATGCAGCAGCTGATTTTAAATAAAGATTTTCTATGGGTGATCCCATACCGGAGGGCAGGGACTGGAAAGAGTAATAATCAGAACCGGATTGGTTATAATATGCAGACCCGCCAGTGCTGGAATTGGTAAATACATGGTAAGATCTTGTGCCGATGGCGGTGTCCCTGTTTGTGGAAACAAGTGAATAGGTGGTTGGAGCAGACGGTGGATTATTGTTTGTAGTTTCATAGTTTCGCGTACCTCCGGCAGTCAGGCTCATATACACTGTAGCACCTGTGCCCGGAACGGGGTCAGTATTGGATTTTTGACAGGAGAACAGGGCCAAAAGAACAAAGATGGCAGTGAAATGTACTTTTTTCATGTGATTATGCTTTTAATTTATGTAATATCAGTATTTTTTGGTTAATAATTAAATTATTCCTCCTATCTTTGCGCTCCGAAATTTATGGCTAAACAGGCACTTATTAAACAGGATGGAACGATCATAGAGGCACTTAGTAACGCTATGTTCAAGGTGAAATTGGAAAATGGACACGAAATTTTAGCCACAATATCCGGCAAAATGAGGATGCATTACATCCGGATTTTACCCGGTGATAAAGTAGGGGTTGAGATGAGCCCATATGATCTGACGCGGGGAAGAATCATTTTCAGATATAAATAATAGTATTTAATGCGGAAGGCCCTGTGCTTTTTGCGATTTGCAAATAATAATAAAAACAAACAAGATGAAGGTTAGAGCTTCTATTAAAAAACGCAGCGTGGATTGTAAGATGGTGAGGAGGAAAGGCCGCCTGTATGTCATCAACAAAAAAAATCCACGCTTTAAGCAAAAGCAAGGATAATTGTTGTGTAGTAAAATTGTATAAAAACAAATAAAAGAATATGCCTCGTATTCCCGCTATAGATTTACCAAAAAACAAAAGAGGAGAGATCGGACTTACCTATATATATGGTATTGGTCGTTCTACAGCCCAGTATATCTTATCTAAAGCAGGTATCGACTTGAATAAGAAAGTGAACCAGTGGAATGATGAGGAACAAACGGCTATTCGTAATGTGATCAACAACGAATTCAAGACTGAAGGTGCTTTACGTAGTGAAACTCAGATGAACATCAAGCGTTTGCTTGATATCGCCTG
>JBKJUT010000163.1:0-3846 GCA_046590515.1 Ferruginibacter sp. | reverse complement strand
ATTTAATCACCTGGTGTTGGCGGAGGGTGACCTCACCTTTTCGCAGGCTCTTCAACTGGTAGAAAAATATGCCGGGAAACTGCATTTTCTTTTTCATGCTGAAGGCAGTCTGAGTATAGCAGGAAGCAGTTTTAAAAATGAGACCGGGTTCTGCATAGCTTCGCCGGAAGTAAACATCTAATCCTTTGCGTTATGTGTCGCCTGTTTACCCAGCGCAGCGAGTATAGGCCCTTCCTGCAAAGCTGTGGGCAAATCAAATCCAGGTTGAAACCCTTTGGAAACTTCAATTATATTATCCATAGTTAAATCCTGCTGTGCCAGGTAACAGAAATAATTTTTCGTTTTAGCGTATGATGCCAGGTATTCCTGTTCTGTTTGGCCCGGGGTTGGAACCAATAGTGCTTTTTTCTTTAGGGTGACGAGATCCATCATTGTAGAATATCCAGATCGTGCAATTACCATGTTTGATTGCTGTATGGCCTGTGCCAGCTCAGGTGCAGGTAGATGATTCACTGCTGTCCCGTTGTCACTAGTGGGTGGAAGGGTAGAGTGGCCCGGCAGACCCCTGACTAACAGGAAGGAGTAGGCGGAGTTATTGAAGAGCTTTAATAGTATCGCTTCAAACAGGCTGCGTTGCGGCTCAGGGCCGGATACTAATAAAATATAATCATATTGCGCCGTTGCAATGGTGAGTTTTAGGCGGGAAAGGAGGCCTATATAATGCACCGGGCAACGAGGCATAACTGCAGGATGAGAGAGGTTGCCGGCCAGGTTTTCTTTTCCTGCATTATCGGGCACCCAGCATTCCCAGAAACGATTGATGTAAGAGTAATGCCACTTTTGAACAAGATGGTCAAGGAAGGGAAACCCGGTTTGTATTTGCAACTGGTGACTTATGTAAATGCAGGTTGTTGCGGGATGATACAGGCCAAACCGGTTATCGGAAATAACTACATCGAAGTGATATTGTTCTACCATCTCGCCTAACCATTTATTTTCTTTCCTGATAGCACCGGCAATTTTAGGAAGCTGGATCAGCAGTTTTAATGTAAAATTTTTCTTTGTGCGGCTGTATCCTACCCTGTAACCAGGCAAAGCAAGTACGGGTAGTTGCGGGAAAGCTTCCTGTAGTATTCGGACTACCGCTCCCTCACCGGCTAAGAACACCTCTGCATGCGGGCTTATAGTATGAATGATTGGAATACAACGCGCAGCGTGACCGAGCCCCCAATCTAACGGTGCTACGAGTACCCTTGGTCTGCTGTCGCTTTTGTTAATATTTTCTCCATTCATCAAAACAATACAATATTGTTTTGTGAAAATAGTTTAAATTGTAACCGGATTATGAAAGCAATCATTAAAATCACCTCTGTATTGTTACTTGCTGTGGTTCTTATCAGCACCGGCTGCAACTCGGCCCGCAAAAGCCAATGCGGTTGCCCGAACAAACAGGGTATGGTAGGTTATAAATAAGAGAAGTATGAATAAGTCAAACCGCGACTTACTCGTTTTGTTCAACCAGGAACTCATGTCTCCGCAAGCTTTAGAGCATGAGGTGAGCTTGCTTCACGACTTACTTTTCCGCGTAGAGAAAATTGATAACCTGGTTATAGCCCACGAACTGATAGATCTCAATAAATACAAAGTGTTTAAAAAGGCGGTGCTTATTAAAAATTACATACGCCTGCGCAAAGAAAAAGCGTTCGTATTCCTGTTTAACAGGAATTAATGCCTTACATTTTTTTTACAACCCTCTTCACTATTTTCAGGAAAGTTTTTCAAGCGCCTGCTCGAGTTTCTTTATGATCTCGGGGATATCTTTTTTCCTGCAACATCCCACGCTTAAACGATACCAGCTGCTTTGCGGACTGTCGCCAAACGCATAGAAAGGAACAATAGCCAGTTTTGCTTCATTCAGCAGGTAAGCGGTTACGTCAGATTGGTTCTGTAAAACTACTTCACCATATTTTTTTCCGACCAGGTCTACTTTGATGGTAAGATAAATAGCTGCCTGGGGTGCAATAGCCTCTACCTGGTAGCCTTTATTCTTTAAATAATTAATCCCTTCATAAATACCACGCAACCGGTATTCTATCTCTTCCTTAAAATGAATAAAATATTCACTGATGGCCTCCTTCTGACCCAGGAATTTTGCCACAGCCTTTTGTTCTGCCATAGGAGCCCACGATCCTACGTGGCTGTTGAGTCCACGCATTTTTATAATCACCTCTGCCGGCGCCAGTGCCCAGCCTACCCTAACACCTGTTGCTGCAAAGGCTTTACTGATTCCATCAATGAAAATGGTATACTCCTTCATCTTTGGGCGTAGTGACACGGGGTTATAGTGCTCCGTAACTCCATAGGTGAGGGTCCAGTAAATCTGGTCAAACATCACATATAACTTCTTTTCACCTTCAGCCCGGCTTTCATTTTCTGCGATAACGAGGTCACATATATCCTCCAGTTCTTCTTTTTTAAAAGTAGTACCGGTGGGATTCAGGGGAGAACAAAGGGCCAACAGGGCTGCACCTTTAATATGTGGTTTTATCTGTTCTGCCGTGGGCATAAAATTATTTTCCCGGGTGGCCTCTATCATTACATGCTGGCCTTCGGTAAAATGGACATAATGATTATTGTTCCAACTGGGAACGGGATATATCACCTTATCACCTTTGTCTACCACCGTGCGGTAAGCTGCATAAATAAGAGGTCGCCCGCCGGCGGCTATCAATATCTCCTGGGGAGAATAATCAATTTTTAAATGAGCGGAAATAAAATTGGAAACTGCAATTCTCAGGTCCAGTTCGCCTTCGGCGGCAGGATAGGTGGTATGCCCATCTTTGTAGGCCTCTATAATAGCGGCTTCCAGCGATGGAGGTAACGGGAACTCAGTAGAATCAAAATCGCCAATGGTATAATTGTAAATATGTTCCCCGGAATTGATCTTTTCTTTAATGGCAGCACCCAGCCGAACGATTTCGGATCCGATCAGTGTTTCTGCAAAGCGGCTTAGTTTAACTGTGCCCATAATTGACTACTGGTTTACAACAAAAGTAATAGTTTAGGGCTCGAATGTCAAAAAAGTACTGTTTTCCCTCATTTTACATCTCCGGGCAGAGGGCTTTCATCAGAATGTTCAAAATCGAGGCTGACAGAGTTAATACAATAACGCAGACCGGTGGGTGGAGGGCCATCTTCAAAAATATGTCCCAGGTGCGCCTGGCAACGGCCACACATTACTTCAGTCCGTTTCATTCCGTATGCATTGTCAGGGGCGAAAATGATACTGTCCTGGTTGACCGGCTCAAAAAAACTGGGCCAGCCGCAACTGCTTTCAAATTTTCCATCGCTGGTAAATAGCGGGTTGCCACAGGCTATACAATAATAAGTGCCCACATCCATAGAGTTCCAGAATTTCCCGCTGAAAGGCCGTTCTGTGCCTTTTAACCTGGCTACATCATATACATCTTCGGGTAACAATTCTTTCCACTTTTCATTCGGCACTTCAAGTTTTTGATCATCCTGCCGGTTGTAGTACGGATTTTTTGAATCTGTATTCATTTTGTAAAATTACTGGTGAAAACATATATTTATAAAAGTAAGGCAGCGCAGGAATTAATAACCAGGTAAAATATAGGCAGCTGACAGCTTTTTAAAAGAAGAAATACCTGTATTTAAGTACAATAGTTGTGCCCGGTGCACTTTAAAATCTAAATTTTGAAAAGCTTAATTACATTTGCATTCATTCTAGGCGGTCATCCGATAGTTTTCAAAAATCAAGGCTAGTAGAAATATGTTCAATTTAATTCTCTTTGGCCCCCCGGGCAGTGGAAAAGGTACGCAAAG
>JBKJUT010000125.1:0-8454 GCA_046590515.1 Ferruginibacter sp. | reverse complement strand
CCGGTTAATATCATGCCGATGTCAATCCACAATCTCGGTAACAGTTCTGTAGCCACTATTCCTACCTTGCTGGACATGGTTCGTAAAAACCAGATGCCAGGCCACGAAATTTTAAAGGGAGATGTGATCCTCTTTGCCTCTGTGGGTGCAGGCATGAATATTAACGCCCTCTGCTACCGGGTATAAAAAAAGCCGGGAAACCCGGCTGATATATTTGTGTATACTTTATTCAATCTTTCTATACTGTTTCGCCTATGTAAGCTGCTGTAGGTTCACAGGTACAGATAAGGTTTCTGTCTCCATAAGTATTATTTACCCTGCTCACAGCCGGCCAGAATTTATTTGCCTTTACATATTCTAACGGAAATCCTGCTGCCTGCCGGGTATAACCATGGTTCCAGTCATTGGCAGTAACTACTGCCTGTGTATGTGGCGCATTTTTTAAAGGGTTGTCTGCGCGGTCAGATTTTCCTTCTTCGATTGCTTTTATCTCTGCCCGGATGTGTAACAGGGCATCACAGAAACGGTCTAATTCTGCTTTGTCTTCACTTTCGGTAGGTTCTATCATAATAGTACCGGGAACGGGGAAACTAAGAGTTGGCGCATGAAAATTATAATCCATCAATCGCTTTGCTACGTCTTCTGCTTCAATACCTGCACTCTGTTTAAAACGTCGCAGATCCACTATGAACTCATGTGCACAGCTTCCATTCTTTCCTGTATATAAAATCTTATAATCATTTTGCAATCTTGCTTTCATGTAATTGGCATTGAGAATAGCATACTCGGTACTCCTGGTAAGTCCATCCGCTCCCAGCATTTTTATATATCCATAACTGATCAGTAAAATGCTGGCACTGCCAAAAGGTGCGGCACTCACGGCATGAATTGCTTTACCGCCGTTATCAAGTGCTATGTGGCCGGGAAGGTAAGGTGCCAGTTTATCGTTCACACAAATCGGGCCCATCCCTGGTCCGCCACCTCCATGAGGAATGGCAAAGGTTTTATGCAGGTTAAGATGACAGACATCGGCACCTATATTACCCGGGCTGGTAAGGCCTACCTGTGCATTCATATTGGCGCCATCCATATACACCAGGCCGCCATTGTCATGTACCAGATCACATATCTCCCTAATGCTCTCTTCAAAAACACCATGAGTGCTCGGGTACGTAACCATCAATCCCGCTAACCGGTCTTTATATTTTTCCGCATTCGCGCGCAGGTCTGATACATCAATATTACCAGCCGAGTCGCATTTGGTAACTATCACCTTGAAACCGGCCATTACTGCGGAAGCAGGGTTGGTGCCATGTGCAGAGATCGGGATAAGAATGATATCACGGTGTCCTTCTTTACGGTCAGCATGGTAAGCGCGGATCGTTAACAGTCCCGCGTACTCGCCTTGCGCCCCGCTGTTTGGTTGTAAAGATGTAGCGGTAAAACCGGTAATGTTATTCAGGGCCTGCTCCAGTTCACTGATAATTTTTTGATATCCTTTCCACTGGTCAGGTGGTGCAAGGGGATGAATATTATTGAATTCCGGCCAGCTAACAGGAATCAACTGGGTTGCGGCATTCAGCTTCATAGTACAGCTTCCCAGCGAAATCATGGAGGTATTTAAGCTCAGGTCCTTATTCTCTAAAGATTTGATATAGCGCATCATTTCGGTTTCACTACGATGAGTATTGAAAACCGGGTGGGTCAAAAACGATGAAGTTCGGGTAAGGTTAGACGGTATATTATTAAGTATGGTATCTGCATCAAAATGTGCAGTAGCTGTGTCGATTCCTTTAACGCCGGCGAATACATGAAGTATATCAAGTATATCGTTCTGAGTAGTGGTTTCATCCAGGGAGATACCTACTGATTGCCCATGATAATGAAAATTTATTCCGTTGGCAGTGGCTGCTTGTTGCAAAACAGATGTATCTGCCACATTGATCTTCAGGGTATCAAAATAATTTTTGTTCTCATTGTTAAAACCCATTGCAGCTAACTCGGTAGAAAGTATCTGCGCCAGCAGGCTGATTCTTTTGGCAATATCAATCAGGCCCTCTGCACCATGGTAAACGGCGTACATGGCAGACATGTTGGCCAAAAGCGCTTGCGCTGTACAGATATTGCTGGTAGCTTTCTCACGGCGGATATGTTGCTCCCGCGTTTGAAGTGCCATTCTCAGGCATCTGTTATTTTGCGCATCCATACTTACTCCAATTATTCGCCCTGGAATAGTACGCTTAAATTCATCCTTGGTAGCAAAGAAAGCCGCGTGTGGCCCGCCGAATCCCATGGGTACACCCAGGCGCTGGGTTGTGCCTATAGCAATATCCGCATCCAGTTCTCCCGGGGAGGTAAGTAAGGTCAGGGCCAACAGATCAGTAGCCATTATAACCCGTGCGTTTACCTGGTGTGCAGCAGTTATAAACTGGCGGTAATCAGCAACCAGTCCATTGCTATCAGGATATTGGACTATGGCACCGAAAAATGTGTCATCCAGCACTGCATTTTGGTAATTACCAAAAACCAATTCAATCTGAACCGGCCTGGCTCGGGTAACCAATATATCGCGTGTTTGGGCAAAAATATTTTCATCCACAAAAAACTTTGGCGCAGTGATGTGGTCTGTGTCTTTGTTTTTGTGATTAAAGAGCATCGTCATGGCTTCAGCCGCAGCAGTTCCTTCATCAAGTAAGCTGGCATTGGCAATGGGTAACCCGGTAAGATCACTCACCATAGTTTGAAAATTGAGCAAACTTTCCAGCCTTCCCTGGGCAATTTCTGCCTGGTAGGGAGTGTACTGGGTATACCAACCCGGGTTTTCAAATACATTGCGGAGAATCACACTGGGCACAATAGTATTATAATAACCCTGCCCGATGTACGATTTATATACTTTGTTAAGTGAAGCCAGTTTTTTTAATTCTGATAAATAAGTATGTTCGCTCATGGCCTTTCCTGTAGCCAGTGGCTGGGAAAGCCGGATAGAAGCCGGTACAGTCTGGTTTATCAGGTCTTCCATAGATGAAACGCCTACGGCTTGTAACATGGCATCTGTTTCTTCCTCGTTAGGACCGATATGCCTTTGCTTAAATTCATTTTGCTGCTTTTCGAAAAGGTTCATGCTTATTTATTTTACGACTTTGTCGCGGCAAAATTACGGTAAGACACCAATATTATGACACAAATAAACCTGTAGTGACCATAAAATTCATGATATCACAGAAATTATAAACCTATGGTTGTGGAAGTCCTTTGTTGAATTATTTGGTGTTTCTTCCACAGGTATTGAATATACATGAGAATAATTTTATAAGTATAGCCCTGTACCTCGCCCGACTTCCTTATTGTGATTAACTTTGCAGTCATGGAAGATTCAACCTGGCAAAAAAAATCCGCTGATCATCAAAAAAAGTATAAACAGTATTTACAAAGAGTGAACAAGAATGAGGTGTTAAAGCAATTACCTGTTTTACACGAGGAAGCTTTTCAAAAAATCAATTGCCTGGAATGTGCCAATTGTTGCAAAAGTTATTCACCCCGCTTTAAAGGGCCTGATATCAAGCGGATAGCCAGGCATCTCCGTATAAAAGAAGGTGAACTTATTGATAATTATTTAAGATTGGACGAGGAAGGAGATTACGTGGTGGTGTCAAAACCCTGCCCGTTCCTGGGCACCGATAATTACTGTACTATTTATGAAGTACGTCCTTCTGATTGTCACCGTTTTCCTTATACAGATGAAGATGTATTTTTTAAACGGCCGGCTATTACTCTGAAAAATTCCACGTTTTGTCCGATTGCCGTATACGTGCTGGAAAAACTGATTGATTAGTTATTTTTTTTCTGCCAGTTCCTCGTAGGCTGCTGATAAGCCACGTTCTATACCATCTCCCTGCCATTCAGGTGAACCAGGGATGGTGCTGTTTTTTAAAATATCTTCTTTGGATTTCCCGGCTTTAAGGTCACTTGATACAAGCGCCAACAGGTTTGTAAGATAATCCCTGAATGCCAGGATATCTGTTGACGTTACTACCACCCCAAAACCTGTCCGGGCATGTCCACAAACAAAAGTGGCACCAGTGAATTTTGAAACGGTTTTATTCAACACCCCGATCCAGCTTGCAATATCAGCTCCGGCTGATTTATCAATAAAAGGATGCCGCCGGTTAAATACCAGGTCTCCCACGTGTACAATATTCGCTTTTTCCAGGTGTACAAGAATGTCTCCATTGGTGTGTGCCGCACCAAAGTAATGCAGCTTGAACTTTTCTTTTTTTAATTTCTTTTTCCAGGAATCGCTGAAAGTAATGTCGGGATAAAACTGCTTGTCTTCAGTTTTTGATTTCACTGCCACGCTTCGCTGGTTAGCGGCACTGTTAGTATGTGCTACGGTGTGTTCAACGACGCCTTTAAAAACAATATTTCCAGCAGTATGGTCACCATGATGATGGGTATTAATTAATAGCGCAAAAGGCCGGTTACTCATTTTTTTTATTTCCATTACCAGGTGAGGCGCTGTATCAGGAAACTGCGCATCCACTACAACAATTCCTTTCGGGTTTATATGAAACAGGATAGTGCCTCCCTTTTCGCTGAAAATTCCGGTAGTGGGTGTCAGCATTTTTATATTATATGCCGGATCGCCCAATAATTCAGCTAATGAACGGTTATTGAAAAGTGTAAGTGCCAGCAATGACAAGCCGGTAGTTTTGACGAAATTTCTGCGTTGCATACAAATGATTTATAGGGAAAAGTTAAGATATTATATTAATAATCCGAAAAGCTAATATTCCATTTTTCGCAGGCTGGGAGCTTTAAACCAGGTGAAGATGACCACGCCCAGTGTCATACATCCGCCAAAAATCACTGAGGTAACGGTTCCCATTAATTTAGCAGTGACACCGCTTTCAAATTGACCTAATTCATTGGAAGAATTAATAAACATGCTGTTTACTGCTGAAACCCTTCCTCTTAATTCATCAGGAGTACGTAGTTGTAAAATAGTACTCCGGATGATCACACTTATACCATCCAGGCAGCCACTTAACAACAAGGCTGCAAAGGATAGCCAGAACAATTCTGACAAAGCAAAAAGAATGATGCATAAACCAAAACCGCCAATAGCATAAAACAGGATCCTTCCCTGGTTTTTCTGCAATGGCCGCAACGTTAAAAATGTAACCATCATAATAGATCCAATATCAGCCGCCGCATTGAGCCAGCCAAATCCAATCGGTCCCACATGAAGAATGTCTTTTGCAAAAACCGGCACCAGTGCTACGGCGCCACCAAACAAAACCGCAAACAGGTCCAGGCTGATAGCTCCAAGCAACTCCTTTGTTTTAAAAACGAATGACAGTCCTTCCTTTACACTTTGCCAGGTTTTCTTGGCAGCCGTAACAAACACCGGCTTCACTGATAGCCGTCGCAGGATGAAGTAAGAAGAAATGACAAACAATAATATAACTATAAAGGTGCGGTTAATGCCAATAAAGGCGATAAGAAACCCACCCAGGGCGTGCCCGACTATAGAAGCAGTCAGCCAACTGGCTGAACTTATGGCTGCAGCAGTGGATAACATTTCTTTCGGTACCACCTGGGAAATCATTGCAAAAAAAGTAGGTCCGGAAAAAGCCCGGATAGCACCGGTGGCTGCAATAACCAGGCACATCATTATGGCGATGGTCCAATGGTGAAAACGGTATGCTACAAATTCCGTTGATAATCCTGCCAGTAAGAGGGCGCAGACAATGTATAATCCTATGCACTTTAGCAGCAATCCTCTTTTTTCCGTTTTATCAATATAATGACCGGCATACAGGGCCAGTGATAAGGCCGGTATTACTTCAGAGAGACCTACAAAACCTAATGCCAGTTTACTGTTGGTAAGCAGGTACATCCACCAGCCAATAACGGTACCGATCATGCGCAATCCCATGATAAAAACGAACCTGCCGGCAATAAATGTTTTGAATTCGGGAATCTGTAACGGGGCGTAAGGCCTGGGTTTTATGGTATCCAACAAAAGGAATTTATATAAAGTTAACCATTAGCCGAACATCACGGCAGGGTAATGTAGTGCTGTCCACGTTCATAATCTTTGTCCAGGGCTTCTATGATTACCTGCATGTGCAGGGGGTTACCCAGGAAATCGGCGTTACTGGCATCAACAAACAGTGTTTTCAGATTATGCTGCCTGATGTACTGGGTATAGGTTTCCTGCAGGCTGAAAAGATATGCACTATCAATAGCCTGTTCATAATCCCGGTTTCTTTTTTTAATATTTTCCTTTAATCTTTTCACCGGGCTATGTAAGTAAATGAGGATCTCTGGCTGGATTATCTGCGGGTTAATGATATCAAATAATTTCTGGTATAACCGGAACTCTTCTTCGGCCAGGTTAACTTTTGCAAATAAAAGGCACTTGGTGAACAGGTAATCCGAAATGGTAATTTTCTGAAACATGTCAGTGGTCTGCAGCAATTCCTTCAATTGTTTATAACGTTCCGCCATAAAAAACAATTCCAGCGGGAAGGCATATTGAGAAGGACTTTCATAAAACTTTGGCAGAAAAGGATTGTCTGCGAATTGTTCCAGTACCAGCCTCGCATTAAAATGTGTACTTAAAAGGTTGGCCAAAGTGGTTTTTCCTGCGCCAATATTGCCCTCGATAGTAACAAAATTATATTTCATAGTATGTCCGCTGCAACCCGGTGATAGATTCTGTTAATCCGGTTTGCAAAATAATGGAAAGATAACAAGCGCGTCAAATTCTTTTGACCATTAATTTGTCGGCACAGCTTTCCAATAACCGGAGGTTGCTTTTACCTGCTACGGGATGAATAAAGGAGGGAGCGATTTCTGAAAGCGGAACAAGGACAAATCTCCGGTCCTGCATCGCAGGGTGGGGCACAATCAGTTCATCGGAATCTATCACTGCCTGGTTAAAATACAGAATATCAATATCAATTACCCGGGCTGCATACTTTTCAGTCCTGGTACGGCCCATATTCGATTCTATCCTGAAGATCATCTTCAGTATTTCATGAGCGTTTAGTCCGGTCGATACCAGTATCACCTGGTTAATAAAGCCAGGCTGGTCCGTTTTACCCCAGGCATCTGTTTCGTACAGGCTGCTTTGGTTTACAATTTTTCCAATCTTTATGGTTATTTGATCCCGGGCATCTGATAATTGTTGCTGGGGATTTGCCAGGTTACTGCCGAGTAATAAGTACACATTATTCATTTTTTAAAAAAGTCTTTTGTCGAAACTGAATTTTTTAATTGAGGAAATTTTAATCTTTTTGTGATCAGGGTGACGCGTGTTGATTATATAATTGTGTTCTTCGTCTACAATGGCTGAAGGAATTTTCAGTACCAGCGATTTACCAGATCGCGCAAACTCACTGCCCATCCATTGGGTGTAGGATACATCTGTTTTCCATTCCTTTTTCAGCCGGTTATTTTGTATAGTCGTAATGTCGCTGTCAGGCAAATCTATTTTAACCAGGTAATAGCTAAGTGGAATAAGCTGCACCTGGGTATGTACCAATATTTCAAGGACGGCAAGTGAAATATTTTCAGTTGTGTAAAGCATTGGAGTCCCGGTTTCATTCCATCGTCCACCGAACAATTTTGCCCCCGTACCGGATAGATCATCTTTATAGGTTTCAATGGCCAGTCTAAACACTATCATGCGAGAATGCCATGTTGAATCCTGCCTAATTGAGTTAATACCTGTTGAATACCCTGGGCAGTATGTAATGATTCGAGCGTCAAAGTGCCTTCAGCCATAGAAGGTTTTCCTTTTAGCCAGTTGTAAAACATATCAGCTTTGCCAAAAGTTTTTTTTCCTTCTGCGATTACCTGGGCAATCTGCATAGCCCTTTCCGCATTAATAGGAGCAAAAGCCCCGTTATTACGGGCATATCTTTGAAGTGTCCGCTCGCTCACGTGCAGCATGGCGGCCCATTCAGACTGGGTAAAAGGGATCTTGTCAGCAATCTTTCTGAATTCACTGTAAACAAAATCCTTCACCTGGATGTTTCTTTCTTTTTTCATGGCAATGTGAATTAACGACAACTGTCAGGTAAATATACGACAATTGTCGCTGAATTGGCAGAGTCTTATAGATATTTTTGCAATAGATTTGCTTTCCAAACAAAAGGTTAATGAAATACAGCCAGATCCGTGCCATGTGGGCAATCACTATCGCCAGCCTCCGATCAATCAGCCGCAGTCCCTCAGCCATTATTTTCAGTTTCATATTTCCTTTCATTTTTATCCTTGTCTTCGGCTTCATAGGTAACAATGGCGGAGTTCAGTCTTATAAGATCATTATTGACCCGCTTTCTGATACAACTAATGATCTTTATCAAGCGATTAAGAATACACCCGGAGTGCGCATCATGCGGTATGCTGATGTGGAACAGAAGAACGAAGATCTGCAAC
>JBKJUT010000049.1:0-4170 GCA_046590515.1 Ferruginibacter sp. | reverse complement strand
CGGCTTTTTTAATAATCTCCTTATTATAAGGGTCACTCATATCGGGAAAGCGTGTACCCAGCTCATCTATATTTTTTCCAATTAAAGGATTCTCCTGGAACTGGCTTATATGATCTGTTATGATCATCAGGTCGCCTACTTTAAAATCCGGGTTCATGGCACCTGCAGCATTACTTAGGAATAGTCGTTTTATACCCAGGAACTTCATTACCCGTATAGGAAAAACCACTTCTGAAGATGCATAACCTTCATAAAAGTGAAATCTCCCGGCCATTGCCACTATTTTTTTTCCGGATAACTCACCAAAGATCATTTTGCCACTGTGCCCTTCCACGGTACTAACAGGAAAATAAGGAATATCCTTGTAAGGAATTTCCAGTTCAATCTTAATTTCACTGGTAAAGCTGCCCAGCCCGCTTCCCAATACAATACCGGTTTCGGGTTTTACTGCATATTTACTTTGAATAAACGCTACTGCTTCCCTTATTTTGTCCAACATATAAAAAATGGTTAAAGACAAATGTACGAAGGAGTCCTTAATTTAAACCACGTTATAAAAGGAAGGCTGAACTCTTTACTAAAAAAACCGCCTGTCTTTCCCTATTCAATTTGTTCTGGTTATCTTCGCCAAAATATTTGTTATGAATCTGCACGAATACCAGGCTAAGGAGTTATTGAAAAAATTTAATGTTCCGGTACAGGAAGGAATTGCAGTGAATACTGCTTCCCAGGCCGAAGAAGCTTATCGCCAGATTCACACACAGTACGGGAGCAAATTTGCGGTTATTAAAGCCCAGATACATGCAGGTGGCCGTGGTAAGGGAAATATACAGGGCAAAGAGCAACGCGGCGTTGCAGTGGCAAAAAGTGCAGAAGATGTATTGAAGATTGCCGGCAATTTACTTGGCGGCACCCTGGTAACGATTCAAACAGGTCCGGAAGGAAAACTGGTGAATAAAGTGCTGGTGGCCCAGGATGTATATTATGAAGGCTCCAATCCCGTAAAAGAATTTTATTTATCTGTTTTATTAGACCGTACCAAAGGTCAGAACGTTATAATGTACAGTACTGAAGGCGGCATGAACATCGAAGATGTAGCACATGCCACCCCAGAAAAAATCTTTAAAGAATGGGTACACCCCGGCAGTCCATTGATGGCATTCCAGGCACGTAAAATTGCATTTAACCTGGGGCTTTCCGGTGAAGCACTGAAAAACTGCGTAAAATTTGTCACCAATTTATATAATGCCTACGTAGCGCTGGATTGTGGAATGGTTGAAATAAACCCCCTGTTCAAAACCAGTGATGAAAAGATCATAGCCGTGGATTGCAAGATGAATATTGATGACAACGCCTTGATGCGTCACCCTGATATTGCGGTGTTAAGAGATGTGAGTGAGGAAGATCCGACAGAAGTAGAAGCAGGCAAATTTAATCTCAACTTTGTAAAGCTGGATGGAAACGTAGGCTGTATGGTAAATGGTGCCGGACTGGCCATGGCCACTATGGATATGATTAAATTAAGCGGCGGAGATCCTGCCAACTTTCTGGATGTGGGTGGTACCGCTAACGCACAAACGGTAGAAGCCGGTTTCCGCATCATCATGAAGGATCCAAAGGTTAAAGCAATACTTATTAATATTTTCGGAGGTATCGTCCGTTGTGACCGGGTTGCCCAGGGAGTTATTGATGCGTACCAAAGCATTGGCAACATCCAGATCCCTATTATTGTACGTTTACAAGGCACTAATGCAGATATTGCAAAAAAATTAATTGACGAAAGCGGACTTAAAGTGCGTAGCGCTATTCAATTAAGCGAAGCGGCCGCTCTGGTAAAAGAGGCGCTGCAATAGCGGATATTATTTAAATCTAATCAGCTTGCTCACATACCGCGATGCAACCATTAATGACCTGCCCGATATAGTTGCTATTTACAACAGCACCATTACCGGGCGACTGGTCACTGCAGACACGACCCCGGTTTCCGTGAAAGATAAAATGGCATGGTTTCACCTGCACAACCCTTCCAGCCGTCCATTGTGGATAGTAGAAAAAAAAGATTCTCCTGTAGGCTGGGTTAGTTTCCAGGATTTTTATGGTCGCCCTGCATATAATGGTACGGTTGAAATCAGTATCTATCTTTCCGAAGCTAAAAGAGGAAGAGGTTATGGTTCTTTAATCCTGGCACATGCTGTTTCTGCCAGTCCTGCATTAGGTATACACACCCTTCTTGGTTTTATTTTTGCGCATAACCTTCCAAGTATCAGCTTATTTAAAAAGCAGGGATTTGCAGAGTATGGCCACCTGCCGGATGTGGCGGTAATGGATGGCAATTATTATAGTTTAAATATCTACGGCAAAAAGGTAACACTATAAATTACTAAAATGCTCACGCTACAACTAACTCCTTTTGCTGAATTGGCCACTGCCAGGCTGATGATTTTACCCCTATCCATTGCAGATACCCGCGCACTCTTTGAATTGAGAAACAATAGCCAGGTTATACAATTTCTCGATCAACACCCATTTGCAGATGAAGGAGAAGCTAAGGAATATATTAATGTAGCTATAGATCGCCTGGCCAAGGGTGAAAGTTTACCCTGGAAAATTGTTTTCAAAGACAAGCCGGATAAACTGATTGGTACAATTGGTTTCTGGCGCGTTTCATTGGCACATTACCGGGCTGAAATTGGTTATATGCTACATCCTGATCATTGGCGGAAAGGAATTATGAAAGAAGCTGTGGAAAAAGTAACCCGGTTTGCATTTAAAGAATTAAAATTTCACTCTATAGAAGCTAATATAAATCCTGCAAATCTTGCTTCTTCCGCATTATTAACGAGTTGTGGTTTTACTCTGGAGGGTTTATTTAAAGAAAGTTTTTATTTTAATGGGGCTTTTTATGATGCCGCTATTTATTCCCTGCTTGATCATCAATAATTTTGTAATTACAACCAAGAAATATTTGCCCCATACTTTGTATCCTGCATTAAAAAAACGGTAGGTATTGTTTTTGATTTATCCAGGTTATCACCTAAAGATCATAACATGAAAAACATACTTATCATCGTAGTTTCCTGCGTATTATTTTCCTGCTCCAAACAAGAACCTGAAAGCCTGGGATTCGGACAGGCATATAACAATAACCAGGTATTAAAATTCGGGGCTTTGCTTGCAGGTGAACAGGAAGTACCGACACATTCATCTAATGGTTATGGTACTTTTTCTGCCAGCCTTAACCGGGTATCAAATAAATTAGATTACCAACTCACCTATGGAGCCAGCAAGGGAACTGTTTTTTCTCCTACAGTTATTCATATTCATAAAGGCAGACCAGGTATTGATGGTAACCAGTTTATTGTTTTTGACCTGGGCGAGGCGAGAACAAATCCAGTAGCGGGTGAAATATCTCTAACCGAATCTCAATTAGATGACCTGGAAGCAGGCTTACTTTACATTCATATTCATAGCTCCATTTTCCCGGAAGGTGATATAAGAGGACAAATTTCAAAAAAATAAAAAACCCTGCCGGTTTAAGCAGGGAATTTATTTAATTTAATTTAATTCAATTAATTATTATGGCAATAATACATTATCTACCACATGGATAACACCATTACTTTGATTTACATCTTTAACAGTAACGTGAGACAGGCGACCTTTAGAATCCTTTAATGTGATTTTATTTCCTTTACGGGTAGCATATAAGTTTCCACCAGCTACTGTTTTTAATGTGGCAGTTCCGCCATTCTTTTTGATCATTTTCACCAGGTCTTTAGCAGAATATCTTCCGGCTACAACATGGTATGTCAATACTCCTGTTAATGCTGCCTTATTCTCAGGCTTCAGCAATGTAGATACTGTACCGGCAGGTAAAAGATCAAAGGCTTCATTAGTTGGAGCAAAAACTGTGAAAGGACCAGCGCTTTGCAGAGTTTCTACCAGGCCTGCTGCTTTTACTGCAGCTACCAATGTTGTATGATCTTTACTGTTCACTGCATTTTCAACAATATTTTTAGTTGGATACATTGCTGCTCCTCCTACCATTACTGTTTTCATTTTTTGAGCGAAGGTTGCATTCACAAGTAATAAACCTGTTGCTACCATTAATAATTTAAACTTGTTCATGATACTAAGAATTGATTTTTTAAAAATTTGATTTGTGCAGTT
>JBKJUT010000256.1:0-10615 GCA_046590515.1 Ferruginibacter sp. | reverse complement strand
CACAAGTGATCTTGCGGAAAACTTGCGCCAAGAAGTAAGGACTAACGTATACTTTACGAAGTATTGCCATTAATTGAATGGAATGTTATCAGAAAGAAATGGAATAAAAGTTACATGCCTGGAATTATTAATATATAAGGGGTCGCACAAAGGCTGGTTTTGCAACGTTTGAGAGACTACCTGAAATTTGTCAATTTCTATTAAGTTAGTAACTTATGACAGCAGTATGAATTAAAGCAATGCTACTGTAGTTGAAATAATTAATTATTATATATCCCAAAATGGCAAAGCTTAAAAATATACATCCTGGAGAGATTCTAATGGATGAATTTCTTATTCCTTTCAATATTACAGCGTACAAACTTTCAAAAGATATTAAAATACCTCAAACAAGAATATCGGAAATTGTTAAAGGTAATCGCAGAATTACAGCTGACACAGCTTTAAGATTGAGTAAATATTTTGGTAACTCATCAAAATTCTGGCTTGGTTTACAAGATGATTTTGACATTGAGGAACAAACATCTGCAAAAAGCTCATTATTAAAATCTATTAAGTCCCAAAAATAAAACGTTGCATAACATGCGGTTTTTGTAAAAGCGAGGCCTGACGTCGTTATCTCATCTGCATATTTCTTTGGTTCTTCAGTCTAAACTTTACATGCACTAACCTGCCTTGCGCTTTTTTGTTAGGCATGCAGTTCGCAAGTCCAACTTTGCGGTCTCAATAAAAAATTTCTTTCTTTATCAAGCATTGGCGCCAGGCGCACGGAATTCTTATCCCTGGCCTTCGCAAAGCCGGAGACGTTATGCACTGCAGTTATGACTTATTTCATTTAGCCACGCTTTACATTTTTAGCTCTTTATCGAAGTCCTTGATTTTTCTTCTTTTCATCTAGGAAAAGAAGGGAAAAGTTGACACCGGGTTTTTTCACTCTTGAATTCCTTATTGGCAAAAGCCAGGCGGGGCATCGGTACTGTTTACCCAGGGAGACAAAAGGTTGCAGTATTTGCTTCCTTTTATAACCGGTCGCAGACCGGCTGCCTTATTAACACAAGTTGTCCTGCGGAACACTTGCGAAAGGGACAAAAAAAATCCCCTTTTTTCAAGGGGATCTTATATTTATCGTCTTAACATTAACTGGAAATTTTCTTTTAAACCGGGCCGTATAATTTTAAGGTTATATGTTCCCTGGCTTAATTTGTCCAGTTCATATATTGTAAGCATATTATCTCCTTTTACCAGGTTTGCATGTGATGTTAGCACTACCTGGCCCTGGTTGTTTATAATGGATATCGTAGCTACTTCCGCCCTGGCAGAATATAATTGAAGCGTTAGTTTATCTGATGCGGGGTTAGGATAGGCTTTCGAAATATGATTTTCATCCAACTTGTTTACAACTATCACTTTCGAATGCAACCACTGCCCGTCTTCCGCTATAACCTTTAACCGGTAAAACACCCGGCCTGCAGGTAGCTGACTGATATTATCTTTTATTACAAAACTTTTCTCCTCATTAACAGCCACATCATCTGTAACAGATACAGTTTCATATTCAACCTGGTTGATACTTCTTTCAACTTCTACCCGATTAATAAGGGCTGATGTAATTAAATCAAATTTAATCGTAGTAATATCATTGGACAGCAAACCGGTAAAACGCACCAGCTTAAAAGTGAGTACTATTCCTACAAACCGCCAGTCACGGTCAGTCTGGCCCGCCACACGCATTTGTACCGGGGATCTTGTACCAGGAGTGGCATCTCCAGAAGTGCTTCCGCCGTTTCCCATATTGTAAGATGTGCCGCGCACGTTGGTAACAGAATTAAGCGAGTCAAACCTGTTATCTAATCCGTCTCCGTCAGTATCTAATAATGTTAAAGTAGTATTGTCATCAGCTCCTGAACCATTCCGGTTAAAATCATTTCCTTCAATGATATCCGGTTGGCCATCGGCATCAGAATCCAGGTCGCGGTAATCAGGTATTCCATCCAGGTCTTTATCAGACAGGAATACTCCCCTGCCACCAAAGGCGACACTGTTATCATATGCGTTATCTAAACCATCTCCATCCGTATCGAGATAAGCAGGAAACATGTATCCGGCAGTTGTCATTCCTTCCACGTTATCAGGTATCCCGTCATCGTCCGCATCTATGTCCAGGTAATCGGGTTGACCCCGCCCATCCGTGTTGCGCAGGTTAAGCCCCGAACCCCCGTGCAATGCAGTATTCCAGCCATCTGCACTTATTGGACCATCCACAAATCCATCATAATTGGTATCAGGAAACCCAGCTTCAATTACATCTACAATACCGTCCATGTCACTATCCACATCATAGGGGTTTGCTCTTTTATCGTTGTCGAAATTTTTAAATGGATAACTGTCTGCCCGTCCATCACCATCTGTATCCGGTCCGGTTTTAAGAAGGGCGGTGGCATTGATCACATTATCAGAAAGTCCATCACCATTGCCATCAATAAACCCATCAATGATACCATCATTATTGGTATCCGTGCCAAGTGCCTCCACTACATCAGGTATTCCATCGTTATCACTATCCCTGTCTATAGCACTTGGTTTACCATCATTATCCGGATCCGGTATGCCTAAACCTGAGCCTGAGTTATAAGGACCTGAGTTATTGCCATCGACGCTTTGAGCCAGTCCATCTCCATCTGTATCTGCATAGTTATCTATTTTTCCGTTTCCATCGGTATCCACTCCATTGGCTTCCACTACATCGGGGATACCATCGTTGTCACTATCAAGGTCAAACATGTTTACAATGCCGTCAAGGTCCATGTCAAACCGGTCATCCACTCCATCCCCATTTGCGTCTACCCGGCCAGGGAAAGAAGTATCCAGGTAATTTGGGATACCATCATTGTCGGAATCTCCGTCAGCCTGGAAGTTGTCATTTACATAATCATTATTAATGTCTATGAAGCCGGGATAATCAGTATCAAAAGTATTGGTAATGCCATCCATATCTGCATCCTGCAGCGCTACCGGCATATAACTTTCTACATAATCCGGGATACCATCTTTATCCTTATCAATATCACAGGAAATAAATACTGTCACACTTTGACAACCGGTAAAGTTACATGCCCCTTCGGCTCTTACATAATATGTGGTGGTAACAGCCGGAGTAACGGTAATGGATGTGCCGGATCCCAGAAAAGTACCTCCACAGGAATTGCTGTACCATCTCCAGGTGGCTCCAGATCCCAGGCTTCCACCTGTAAGACTTAGAAGAACCGGTATTCCCGGGCAAATGTTGTTTTTATTTTTAGTAGCAGAAGTGGCGGCCACTGAACCGGAAGTGCCTGATAATTTTACTCCCGCAGAGGTAAAACTACAGGTAGGCACGAGGATGTTACCCTGCGCAGCCACAATCAACCGGTAAAATTTTCCGGTATCCGCAGCGGCAATGGATGCTATTGTATAACTGGACCCGGTAGCCGAAGGTATGTTAGTATAGGGCCCGGCCAATGCTGAGGCAACCTGCCATTGGTAATCTTTTGGCCCGGGTATCACGGAAGTATCACTTAACGAAGATATAAATGTGATGGGCGTACCTATACAACCCGAGCCGGGGTTTACACTTACAGTTGGCAGGGGATCACACATACCGTACATGATATCATCGAGGGCCACATCATTACCACACCCTCCCGGGCCGGCATTCACGATCTCCAGTATCACGTTGGAATAACCACTGGGCATTACCCATTTCATTCCTAACTGCTGCCAGGAAGTTAATATAATATCGTTCGTAGTAATCTGGGTGATCACCAACCCTGTAGTCAGGTCACGAATCCGTATTAATAATTTGGGATATTTAAATCCACCCAGGCCATTACATATATTTTCATAATTGGTATTGCCGATAAAAGCTGCATACAGTGAGACTGAATATTGCTGGCCGGGACACGAAACAGGCATAGTATCAGCATACATGATACTTGAAGGGGCATCTGCATTTACCAGCATCATTCTCCCGTTAGCACCTCCGGTATGATCGGTAAGGGATATCCAGTTGTTGAGATCCCCGTTTTGTGCGTTATTGCTAAGCGTAAATTTCCTGACTGGCACCGGTGCCACAGTAGCACCAATATACTGGGTACTGGCGGTGATACCCGCCGGGAATACAGCGCTCAGGCCGGTACCGCTGCCAAAATTCTGGTTATATAAAACCTGGCTCATCACGGTACAGGGTGGAGTAGTTGCTGTAAGCGCTACCAGGAACGGTGTAGGTTGCCCTTCACCATAATCATCAGGTCTATCATTCTGGTTAAGATCAGGGTTAGAACCATTGGTAGATGAATCACGCAAAGCATTATTATTAAAACCATTTGCGGTGGCGATGGCTGAATTATAATAAACCACTCCCGGTTGTACATTGGAAATCCGGCAGGAAATACGGATGGTCAGGTTATTATTGGCCATAGGATAATTCGGCAGAGTCTGGCCGGCTGCAAGCAGGTTAAGATTGCTGTTTCCATTATAGGCCGGGTTAATTGTTAATCCTGCGGGGTTACTTACAAATACTGCGCTCACATTACTCAGGTTGCCGGCACCATTTACCTGGGCCAGGTTATCAGTTACCTGCACATTCGTAATAGGTACATTTCCGTAATTGCGCACATATACTTCATATACTACATCATATTGCTTTAGTACACCCGTAGGTGTTAGTGAGATTAATTTTTTAGACGCACCTACCCCTGAATTTATCTGTGACATATCAGTAGATTTTACCCCCTTTCCTGAAACATAATTATAGGTAATAGAGGCCGTGTCGCCTGTAACAGGATTGATTTTTTTATAGGTACAATTTGGTGAATAGGAAGCAAGGAGATCCCCATCTGCGAAGGCAAGTCCTACCATAGCCGTTGACCCTGCTGGTGGTTTGATGGTATCAATAAAAGTGGCTTTCAGGTGATGGGTTGGGTTATTATAACTTCCATAATCGGGGGTATATAATTTATTATCGAATACAAAATACATCTGCCCGCTGGGGGTAAGGGTGATATCGCCATTACCTACTGTGTATAAAGTATTTCCTAAACCGCTCATATTTCCGATAAGATCCAGGGTATCTGCGCCATTGATCATACCGGTGGTAAAATCGAGCTGCCTTAAAAAGGCCTTATAAGGTTTGGTTCCGCTGAATTCTATCTGCCAGGCAAAACCATTGGCATCAAAAGTAATACCCCCTATATCAAACCTGAAAGACATAAGCGTATCCAGTCCTCCTGCTGCAGTAGGGCAGGTCAAAGGATTCCAACGCCAGATGTAAGAACGGTAAGGTGAGGGAATTCCATAATCTGTCCAGACATAATACATGTTCTGGTCTTTAGGATTATAGGACACACTTGCATTAAAAATGCTGAAAGGCTTTGGTTTTAAAATTGGTTTGCAACCTTTGGGCGCAGTGGAATTGGAAAGTATAGAGTTGGCATAATTAAAAAAGTACACTGAGTCTGTTCCGCCACTCAAACCACAATTGTTTCTTCCGATGCTGAATGGAACGCTGTACGTAGCAGGCTGGGCCAGCGCTGTTTGCAGAAAACAAAACATCACCAGCAAATAGCAGAGTATAAGTTTTTTCATAGGTAGTTAGTTTACAGCCGCCTGAAACGGTTCAGGCCTGCTGCGTTAGCATTGATCAAATAAGGACTTTTGAATTCAGGATTTTAAATTCCGTTTCCTGCAAATCATCAGCCAGATTCTACCTTTCAAAATGCTGTTGTGTCCTTCTCTTACAAACTTTTTCACTAAGCAGAAAGAAACATGCAGCGATAATAGATGTTAGCTTAATGGTAACGACCATATAAAAAAATAATTGCCACCTCATACAATATTTAATTACGGTGTCAGTTACAGGAGATTTACGACGTATTTACCCATGTTAGAATTTATAATGATTTATAATCCTGAAGTATAATTATATAGAAACAATATTGAAGGCTAGTTTTCGTTCTTATAAAAATAGTTCCCACTTCCAGATGAAAAATTGCTACTTCCTTTTATTATGGATATGTTTGGCACAAGTGTCTTTCGGCCAGCTTACAGTAAATACCAGCATTACTAATTCAACCATATGTGCAGGAAGTTCTATTGCAATAACTGCCACCGTTTCACCAGCTACACCTGACCCGATTAACTATTCATGGTCACCAGCGACCGGCTTAAATAATACCAATTCAGCCTCTGTTATTGCTACTCCACCTATTACCACGAATTACACGGTTACTGCCACCAATACCATCACTCTTGAAACAGGTAGTGCCAGTGTGATAATTAATATCGACCCGGGCTCCAATTCCCTGGCGGGTTTTGCAAGTGGGCCTGTCGTATGCCAGAACATTAATATTGGCGGAAGTGGCACTACTTACCGGGATGCAGGCTGTAAAATTATTGCTGATATTGTTCCGGCCGGGGCAGTTCCCGTAACAGGTTCTGTAAATGCCTGCGTTCGAATTGACAGCGGCGCTAACAAAATGAACTCGCTTGACCTCTATGTGGCCCGCCATTATGATATTGAGCCTGCCACAAATGCCGATAATGCTACTGCGAACATCACCCTTTATTTTCTTCAGAGCGAATTCGATAATTATAATTTAAAATCACAGGACAGCGGGTTATTTAATGTTCCTGCAGGACCTTCAGATGCTGCAGGCATAGCCAACATGAGGATCAGGCAGTTTCATGGTACAGGTACCGACCCAACAAACTATACCGGTGGCAGGTATGATTTCAAATCTACTACCCCTGGTGTATCTATCTTTTGGAACAGCAGCAAAAACTGGTGGGAGATCACTGTTCCGGTAACCGGGTTTTCCGGGTTTTATATATCAAGCAAAAAAGGAAGTTTTACAGTGTTGCCGGTAAAAATGAATTATTTCAAAGGAGGTGAGTCTTCTAACCGGAATATTCTTAACTGGCAAGCCAGTTGCACTGCCGAACAAATAATTTTTGATATAGAAAGAAGCAGTAATGGAATGCAATTCAAATCCATAGGAAAAATAACAGCCAACCAGGACCGTTGCAGCCTTCCATTCACTTTTTATGATGACAAGCCACTGCCTGGCGCAAATTACTACCGCTTACGTATGACCGATGAGGATGGCAGGTTTGCCTTCAGTAATATCCTGGTGCTGAACGTAAAAATAAAATCCATTCAGATGCTCGGCCTTTCACCTAATGTGGTAACAACTGAGGAACCCATCATCACCATTCTATCAACCAATAAAAATGATGTATTACTAACCATAACAGATATCACGGGCCGGCGGGTACAATCTCAAACGGTAAACCTGAAACCCGGAACCAATAACCTGTCTATAAAAACGAATACCCTTATTAAAGGATCATATATGCTTGGCGTGTACGCTGCAGAAGAAGCTCCTCAAAGTACAAGATTCATTAAACAGTAAAAATGTCCGTTGCTTCCCTTTGAAAGGCAGCTCTTCGGGGCTGCTTTTTCGTACCCGCGAATCAACATGCCCTGGCATTGCAGACTTATTGCCCCAAGGAAAGAGGTATTGGGTTTAAATTGTATTTTTGCGCCTTAACTTATAAAAATGGTACTTACAGATAATAAACCGGTTATTGGATTCACTTGCGGAGACATTAACGGTATAGGTGTTGAACTGATCATAAAAACACTTAGCGACAGCAGGATACTGGAGATCTGTACTCCCGTGATATTTGCCAATAATAAACTTATTAACTTCTACCGCAAAAGCCTGCCCGATGTTAATTTTAGTTTTTCCATCGCTAAAGATTCCACCCACACCAATACCAAGCAGATTAATGTATATAATTGCTGGGAAGAAGATATCGTGGTAACACCGGGAGTGTTAAACGAAACAGGTGGAAAATATGCCGTACTAAGCCTGATAGCCGCAACTGAAGCTTTAAAAGCAGGGCTTATCGATGGACTGGTGACCGCACCTATTCATAAAAAAAATATTCAATCGGATGATTTTCGGTTTACCGGCCATACCCCGTTTTTCAAAGAATTTTTTGATGCCCGTGATGTAGCAATGATGATGGTAGCTGACAATATGCGGGTGGCATTGCTGACTGAACACATAGCTGTAAAAGATATTGCAGAGCATATTTCAAAAGAAGCAATCGCCAGCAAACTGCAGGTAATCCAGCAGTCTTTAAAAAAAGACTTTAATATCAATAAGCCACGTATCGCAATACTTGCCTTAAACCCTCATGCCGGTGATGAAGGCCTGATTGGTAAAGAAGAAGAGGAAATCATAAAGCCGGCTATAAAAGATGCCAAACAAAAAGATATCTTTTGTTTCGGACCATACAGTGCAGATGCATTTTTTGCACGTGGCCACCACCAGAAATTTGATGCAGTTCTTGCATTATACCACGACCAGGGATTGATTCCATTTAAATCCCTGTCACTTGGTGAAGGTGTAAATTTTACAGCAGGGCTCGATGTAGTTAGAACATCGCCGGATCATGGGGTCGCTTTTGATATTGCCGGCAAGGGTGAGGCAGATGAAACCTCGTTCAGGGAATCACTATATAAATGTATTGACATCATTAACGGACGAAAAGAATTCGTTAACCAGCACGCCAACCCTTTAAAAAAGGTAAGCGCAAGGATAGTTGCCAATACAGTAGACGAAAAAATTTCTGAATAATACCTGAACCTTTATATACAAACTGTGTAAATTTTACAGTTTCATGTAGGATTGCAGGGCAAGCACATATAGTTCAAATGCTTCTACTCCTTTTTGGGTAACCCGGCAAATAGTTTGAGGGTAGTTATCTTTAAACTGCTTGGTTATTTCAATGTATTCTGCCTCCCTGAGTTTATTTAACTGAACGCTGAGATTACCTGCAGTAGCATTTGTTTTATCCCTGATATACGTAAACTCTGCTTCCCTGACGCTGATCAGCAGGCTCATCACGGCCAGGCGTAACTGAGAATGTAATATGGGATCAAGGTTTTTAAATACCATCTGTGGGGCTGGTCATTTTATTATGCTGGTTACGTAAAATTAATCCAGGGATAATATATCCGATAAAAACCGCTGCGGCAGTTATAAGCATATCGTTTTTAAAATCCTTATTAAGGAAAATAGCTAACGCCCCGATCCAGTTAACGGCAGCACCAATAAGCAGTGGTGTAAATTTTAATGCACCACCTTGCACCAGCATTAAAAAAGCGTACAGCATCAATAGTAATCCAAATCCCATATTGGGAGATACGCCTGTATTCATAGAAAATATAACTATAAACAAACTGATCATAAATGCCATATCCACCCAACGTAACACATCATCCACGTATGAACGGACTGTTACAGTCCTTTTTTTAAAATAACTCACCAATAACAATACAATGGAGACGAGGCCGAAAATGTTCCAGGCCAGAAAAGTGTTATCAAACTTAAAAATGATAAGCACGTAGGTTGCCAACGAGGCTACGAAAATCATACTGCCCCATATCAACCAGCCGGCGCCATCATGTGTTATATTATTTTTAGCCTGCCGGATCATCTGGTGTATGATGGCCAGACTTTTCTCTTCGGTTAATTCTTCTTCCTGGTACATAAAGTGGGTTTTAATTATTATTTACAGCTTTCCAGTAAGTCACGTGTCATCGATTCACCCCAACCAGGATATAATTCAGAAACAGGATGAAATTCCGCAAATTTATTAATAGCAATCTGCAGGGGCACGCTGGCTTTCTTACAACCTCCGCCAAACTGCTCCGGGGTATACTTTAATGCCTGCCCACGTAAAAGATAGGGCCGCGGATTGGAAGGATCCTGTGTGATGGCCGCATTAATTGCCGCTTCACTTACCGGCCCATACTCCATATATCTTCGCATAGGATCCACCATCAACCGGCAACTGGCAATCATGCTTTTGACTGTACTGATTTCTGAATTGCCGGCAGACAAACTATCGGCAATCCTGATCAGTTGTTCTGCCTTATCTGCAATGGCATCTGTTTTGGATTTATCCGTCTCCATAAAACCATAATTTACGCGGAGGAAGGCTGCGTAATAATAGGGAAGCCATTGCGACTTTTCTGCCGCACCAATTCTCTCAAAATTGTTCGACAAATTCAGCAGGTAGGCCGGGTTTTTAAAACCCGAATCAATACCGGCGAGATTATTACGCATGGCAACAGTATACCTGTCTGACTGGGAGCGACCCTCAGTGGCAATCAGTAAGAACAGCATAGAAACAATTACAGTTTTCATATATTTTTTTTTAAAGGTTATTATTAATGGCATCATTGGTTCTGTCTATTCCAAAACTCAGGAAACATCCCAGGAAAACAAATCGCTTTGCGGGAGGCAGTACGGCCTGCCTGTTTTTCCCATCGGCAGAATAGTTATATCCATATACGTTAGTATTGCCCAGCACATTGGTTACAGAAAAAACAAATACTGTGAACTTATCAGCTCCCTTTTTACCAATATTTGGCAAATAATTTACACTGAAGCTTAGGTTATTGTAGGCAGGTGTGCGGCCCTGGTCAAAAATCTTTGTAGTGCCAGTCTGCGGGTCAAAACGGATGTCATAATAGGGCCGGCCGGTTGCCAGGGTATATGAG
>JBKJUT010000215.1:0-10706 GCA_046590515.1 Ferruginibacter sp. | reverse complement strand
GGCCAATGGTTATGCGAACTTAGCACTGCGCGATTCGAGTACAAACGGTAGCAATCCCGATCTGAACCAGAATGACCGTACGGATGATATCGGTGAAGGGCAGCCGACTCCGTTCCTTATATCAATCATACCCACTACCCCGGCATGTAGTTCCCTGGAACAAACACTATATACCCAGAATTTCGGTAGCGGTACCGGGCTGGTGGCCACATTGCCCCCTGTGCCTTCCTGTAATTCTGCCTTCATTGGTACAGCTACAGCCCCGGTACCTATCAAAAAATTCACCATTGCCAACAATGCATCCCTGGGTGATGTAAATAACTGGATCAATCTTACTGACCATACCGGCGGAGTAAACGGGCGCATGATGTTACTCAATGCCGATGCACCGGCAGCAGTTATGTATACGGATACGATGCCCGTATCTTGTGCGGGTCAACAATATTCATTGTCATTCTGGACGGCTTTCCTTGGCAACGCCAATTATCAACAGACATGTAATGCCTTTGGTGGTTTTGTGTACCCCAAAATGCTCATACGGATTAAAGACCTTGCCACGGGTCTTGTAATAACTCAATTGCAGACTAATGATATTACTTCTAATGCATGGACCCAGCAAGGTATGAAGTGGATTCAACCTGCTGGTTATACCAACCTGATTCTGGAAATAGTAAATGCGGGTGCTGGTGGTTGCGGAAACGATGTGGCCATAGATGACATAAGTTATGGCCTGTGCGATCCCTTGCCCAAACTAAATACCTCCGGTTCGATGGGATGTTTGGGACAAAGCACCACATTTACAGGAACACTTTCTGATGCGGCTGTAATACCAGGTTCAAAAGATTATCAATGGCAGGTAGCTTCAGTACTGGCCGGGCCATATGTAAATATTGCCGGTGCCACAAGCAGCACCTATACTATTAATCCTGTAAACCCTTCGGATACCGGCAAGTTCTACCGGTTAATAGTAGCTGCATCGGGAAATTTAGGGAACGCTGCCTGTCAATACATATCAGATACCCTGAAGTTGACAGGAAAAATATCTTCCGTGGCAGCTACTTCTGCCACAAAAAATAAAAATAATATCTGTGCAGGAATCAGTGTTAACCTCGGAATTACCGGCGGTAGCCTTGGCACAAATGCCTCCTGGAAATGGTATGGCGGAGCATGCGGTAATACCCTGCTGGCAGTCGGTGCCGCCTATACTGTGGCCCCTTCAGTAACCACTACATATTGGGTGAGAGCAGAAGGTGATTGTAATACAACCACATGCCAGTCAGTAACGGTAACGGTAAACTGTAATATAGATAAAGACCAGGATGGTATACCTGATTACGTGGAAAGTTATATGCCGGCGGCTCTGCAGGATGCCGATGCAAATGGGATTACCAATGCCTTTGATGTAGGTTATGCAGGTTTTGTAGATAACAATTATGATTATATAAATGATAATTTCCAGGCCGATGGCGATTCCAACAACGATGGAATTCCCAATTACCTGGACCCTACCTTCCCGGGAAGAATTGATGTAAATGGTGATGGAAAAGATGACCGCTTCGACATGGACCTGGACGGTATTATAAATATGCTGGACCTGGACAGCGACAATGACGGGATCCCTGATGTGGTAGAAGCCAACGGGGTGGACGCCGACGGAAACGGAAAAATTGACAACTTCACAGATACAGATAATGATGGTCTTTCACAAAATGTGGATGGCAATAATACTGGCTCTTACCGCTCTGGCGCAGGCCTGGGAGTAGTGGATTTTGACAATGACGGAAAAGCAAATACCATAGACCTGGACAGTGATAATGACGGTATCCCTGACGTAGTGGAAGCTGGCTCACCGGATGCAAACTATGATGGGAAAATAGATGGCTTTGTAGATGCCAACCTTGATGGATTGTCTGACAACGCCATTAATGCCTCAGCCCTCCTTAAAACAGGTGCTGATACCAACGCGGATGGACGGGCTGACAGCTACCCAAATAAAAACTTTGATAATGACAAACGACCGGACTGTTATGATATGGATACGGATATGGATGGTATCGTAGATGTAATTGAAGCCGGGTATACAGATGCAAATTTCGATGGATTTATAGACGGTGTTATAAGTGCAGACGGCTGGAGTACCGCCCGGCATGGGGTAATATTGAATCTCACCAATACGGACGGCAGAGGAAATCCTGATTATAAAGACATTGATTCTGACGATGATGGAATCCCTGATAACATAGAAGGACAAACGACCGCGGCTTACCTGTTGCCAACTTATCTTGATACTGATGCCGATGGCCTCGACAATGCCTACGACAACGTAGTGGGCTTCGGTGGCAGGGGAGTATTTCTCTCTGATAAAGATATTGACGGCATTCCTGATTATAAAGACCTGGATACCGACGCCGATGGACAGCCTGACCGGATTGAAGGAAACGACTTTAATCTTAATGGCAGTGGTACCGATGATAACACCACGCTTACTTTACTCGATACCGATGGTGATGGCCTGGATAACCGTTTCGATTCACTGAATTCGGTTACCAATATTAAAGGCACTTCGTATCGTATGGGTAATGGTGGCAGCCTCATTGGTGATCCGGCTCCGGGAGCGCGTTGCCCGGTGCAAAAAAGTCCTGGCCCTGCTACTGACCGTGACTGGAGATCTGTCGGTTACGTGCTTAACTTCCAGGTGCTTACTTTCAAAGGTTTCTCACAAAATAATATGGTATCGCTGGATTGGACCATCAATTCTTCCACGGCTATCGACCATTTTGAAATAGACCGAAGCATAGATAATATAAATTTTGCAAGGATATTATCTGTGGCTGAAACTGTCAACATAAATGAATTACAGCATTTCGGAACTAATGACGACATATCAGCACTTAACAGCGAGTTTGTATATTATCGGTTGAAAGTGGTAACTGCAAACGGACAGTTTAAATACAGTGATATTGTAGTAATACGAAAGGCAAATGCTGTCATACCGGTAAACGTTTTTCCAAACCCGGCATTTGACAAGTTCACGGTGCGCTTTACAACACTTAAAGACGGTGAAGCAACCATCAGGTTATTCGACAAAATTGGCAGGTTGGTACTTACCCGGAAACAGGAAACCAGGAAAGGAATAAATGAGATCGTAGTGCCTAACCTGGCCCAGTATCCAATGGGCGTGTACAGTTTGCAGTTCACCCAGCAACAGGTATCAACAACCGTTAAACTGATCATACAACGTAGCAGCAATTAATAAAATATAAAGAACCTTTTCACCAAAAGCCCTTTCTACTTAAGAAGGGGCTTTTTGCGTTAGCTTTGCAGCTATGTATACGTTGAAGAAATCCCTCGGTCAGCACTTCCTGAAGGATGAAGACATTATTCAGAAAATTATTGATGCATTAAAAGAACATCCGTTTACCAACCTGCTTGAAGTAGGCCCTGGTGCCGGCGCACTAACTAAAGAACTGGTTAAAATTCCGGGTATACAATTCAAAGCGGTAGAACTGGATGATGAAAAGATTGAATACCTGCAGAAAAAATTTGACGCCTTACATGCTAAAATTATTCACAAAAGCTTCCTTGAGATTGATAAGCCTTTTGATGAGCCCTTTACTGTAATCGGTAATTTTCCATATAATATTTCTACCCAGATACTATTTAAAATTTTGGAATGGAAAGAAGATGTGCCTGTGGTGATAGGCATGTTTCAAAGGGAGGTTGCATTACGTGCCGCCTCACCACCAGGCAGCAAAGTGTATGGCGTATTAAGTGCGTTGTTGCAACCTTATTACGATATAGAATATTTATTTGATGTGCCACCTGAAAGTTTTAATCCACCACCTAAAGTTCAAAGCGGGGTTATCAGGCTTACCCGCAGGCAAACCAGCCTGGATGTAAAATCTGAAAGGGCTTATTGGGTATTGGTAAAAACTGCCTTCAATCAACGTCGCAAAACCATGCGTAATGCAGTAAAAGGATTGTTCGCGCCTGATGTATTGCAGGATGAAATTTTTTTAAAGCGCGCAGAGGCCCTGAGTATCGAGGATTTTGCAGCCCTCACCCATCGTATGTTGTAGCTGGAAATGGCTGCCCGGTCAGGTATATTTTGTAATTTTAAATCAGTTAATCATTAGCTAATATAGTATATGAGTGTACCGCAAAAAGTAAGAATTGTTACCGCTGCTGCATTATTTGATGGGCATGATGCTGCCATAAATATCATGCGCAGGATTTTGCAAAGTAAAGGCGCAGAGATCATTCACCTGGGCCATAACCGCAGCGTAGCTGACATCGTGGAATGTGCTATAGAAGAAGATGTACAGGGTATAGCTATCACCAGTTACCAGGGCGGTCACGTAGAATTTTTTAAGTACATGAAAGACCTGCTGAACCAGAATGGTTGCGGGCATATAAAAATATTCGGCGGCGGTGGTGGTACTATTCTGCCTTCGGAAATTGAAGAACTTCATCAGTACGGGATTACCAGGATATACAGCCCGGATGATGGCAGGCATATGGGGCTTGAGGGAATGATTGAGGATGTAATCGCCAGTTGTACTTTCCCATTGAATGGTAACGGTGATTATAACACTGCCATGACCCTGGGTGAAGTAATTGATGTGCGAAAGATAGCCCGCCAGATTACCAATGTAGAAAATGGAGTGGCTACTTCTATACCACCGGCTGCATCTGCCGCACCTGTACTTGGCATAACCGGAACGGGTGGTGCAGGTAAAAGCAGTGTAACTGATGAAATAGTCAGGCGTTTCCTGAATCAATATACTGACAAAACAATTGCTGTAATTTCTGTAGATCCAAGCAAAAGAAAAACCGGGGGCGCATTGCTGGGTGACAGGATCAGGATGAATGCCATCTCATCTCCCCGGGCATATATGCGTAGTCTGGCAACCCGCGAAAGTGATAAGGCGCTGAGTAAATATGTACAGGAAGCCATAGACATCTGCAAAGCTGCCGGTTATAATTTCGTGATTCTTGAAAGCGCGGGTGTGGGACAGAGTGATGCTTCCATCCTGGATTACTGCGATATCAGTATGTATGTGATGACACCTGAATACGGAGCGCCATCACAACTGGAGAAAATAAATATGCTTGACTATGCAGATGTGATCTGCCTTAATAAATTTGATAAAGCCGGGGCCCTGGATGCCTTGCATGATGTGCGCAAGCAGTACAAAAGAAACCATGGGTTATGGCAGGCCAAAGATGAGGAACTTCCAGTTGTAGGCACAATTGCTGCCCAGTTTAACGATGCGGGCGTGAATGAATTATTCGAAAGGCTGATGGAAAAAACGAAGGAAAAAACCGGTGTGGTTTTTCATGGCGATATCATACATCACTCACATAAGGCAGAAACCGCCAGCCAGTCAATGATAATACCCCCGGGACGTGTAAGATATTTGAGTGAAATTGCCGAAACAATACAAGGTTATGATAACTGGGTATTGCAACAATGTGAAATTGCCACTTCTTTATACCAACTGAAAGGAAGCGTTGCCCTGTTAAAAAATGAAGGCATTGACATGCTGAATAAGAAAATACAGGAACTGGAAACAAAATTAAATCCCGCTGCCCGGAGTTTATTGGAGAACTGGCCCGCTGTACAGGAGCGTTACAAAAAAGAGTTTTATGAATTCCAGGTACGGGACAAAATAATAAAACAGCCGCTGACTTATAAAAGTTTATCCGGTACCGTTATACCTAAGGTATTGTTGCCCCGCTACAGCGATTGGGGAGATATTGTAAAATGGCAGATGCAGGAAAATGTACCGGGAGAATTTCCTTTCACCGCCGGGGTGTTCCCCTTAAAGCGCGAGGGGGAAGACCCTACCCGTATGTTTGCCGGGGAAGGTGGGCCTGAACGTACCAACCGACGCTTTCATTATGTAAGTCTGGGCCAGCCGGCTAAGCGCCTGAGTACGGCTTTTGATAGTGTTACGCTTTATGGTGAAGATCCTGCCATACGTCCTGATATTTATGGAAAAGTCGGCAACAGTGGTGTCAGCATTGCTACGGTAGATGATGCCAAAAAACTGTATAGCGGTTTTGACCTGTGCGATCCGAAAACTTCGGTGAGTATGACCATCAACGGTCCCGCTCCTATGATACTGGCGTTTTTTATGAATGCAGCCATTGACCAGCAATGTGAAAAGTATATCCTGGAAAATAATCTTAATGAAGAAGTAAATAAACTGATAGAAACAAAATATAAAATTGCAGACCTGCCTAAATATGCCGGAACAGACGGTAAGCCCATCTCCCCGCAAAAGGGAAACTTTGATGGGGCCTTGCCGGCAGGAAACGATGGCCTGGGGTTACGGTTACTTGGCCTTAGCGGGCAGGATGTTTTGCCTGCTGATGTATATGAGTCTATAAAAGCTAAAGCCCTGGCAACCGTAAGAGGTACGGTACAGGCTGATATTCTTAAAGAAGACCAGGCCCAGAATACCTGCATCTTCAGCACCGAGTTTGCCCTCAAACTGATGGGTGATGTGCAGGAATATTTTATCACACGAAAGGTGCAGAATTTTTACAGCGTAAGTATAAGTGGTTACCACATTGCTGAAGCCGGTGCCAACCCGATAACCCAACTTGCCTTTACTCTTTCTAATGGCTTTACCTACGTAGAGTATTATCTCAGTCGTGGCATGAATATCGATGATTTTGCGCCTAATCTTTCTTTTTTCTTCAGTAACGGCATGGACCCTGAATACAGCGTGATCGGGCGTGTAGCCCGCCGTATCTGGGCGAAGGCAATGAAGAATAAATACAAAGCAAACAGCCGCAGCCAGAAACTTAAATATCACATCCAGACCAGTGGCCGCAGCCTGCATGCGCAGGAAATTGATTTCAATGATATACGTACCACGTTGCAGGCGCTGTATGCCATATATGATAATTGCAACTCGCTTCATACAAATGCCTACGATGAAGCCATTACTACACCTACCGAAGAAAGTGTGCGCAGGGCTATGGCTATTCAATTGATCATAAACCGTGAGTTAGGCACTGCTAAAAATGAGAATCCTAACCAGGGTGCTTTCCTCATTGAAGAACTTACTGACCTGGTAGAACAGGCTGTCTTAACAGAATTCAACAGGTTGACAGAACGGGGAGGAGTGCTGGGTGCTATGGAAAGAATGTACCAACGTAATAAAATACAGGAGGAAAGCCTGTATTATGAAACCCTTAAACATACGGGCGAATATCCTATAGTTGGCGTAAATACCTTTTTAAGTAAAAAGGGATCTCCTACTATTTTGCCGACGGAGGTAATCCGGTCTACAACAGAAGAGAAAGAGTTTCAGATCACTACCCTGGAAGCATTTAAATTACGGCACACTGAAAAAAGTGCGGCTATGCTTCGCCGTTTACAGGAAGCAGCGGTTAAAAATGAAAACCTCTTTGAAGAATTAATGGAAACGGTTAAGTATTGCAGCCTGGGAGAAATCACCAATGCTTTGTATAGTGTAGGCGGTCAGTACCGGCGGAATATGTAATTACAGGGATTCTAATTTTCTGATGACAGAACGCAGACGCATTTCTTGACCTTTAATAACACAGGCAAGCTAGATTGTTTCCGGCTGCCATAAAAAAAAGTTTACAACTCTTACGAATTGTAAACTTTTAACGGTGCCGGTAAATACCTTCACGTGGCCGAGGTTAGTAATTCTTGCCATCATCGCTATTAAGCATAGGCAGATATTGGTGGTTTTTCAGGATAAATGCGTGTTTAATGACTGATCTCCTTTTTGCCGTGATAATGGATCCAGTCTAAAAAATGTGCTTTAAGGATATTTATGAAATGCATTTCAGGATGCTCTGACACAAAAGGAAGTTTGATGTCAGTAAATCCTATAATTAAAACTACTATGGATATTAAAGCAGGTAGCAGGATGAGGGTAAGCATAATATTGGTTTTCAGGTTTCGCGCCGGTAAAGACAACAATGAGGCCAGAACGTATTTTAGTATATAGGAAAACTACTTAGTAAGATTCCAATGTATTGGAAGTCAACAAAAATTATCGATAATTATTCAAAAATTAACCTCCTAAAATCTGCACTTTATATTCCAATAAATATTGACCTTTCTGATTTTCGTTGCAGGGTTGTTCATATTCAGAACTGCCAGGTTTTTTTAGCACACCCAATTCAATGGTTTTTGTTTTTCGGGTATCCGCCTCGTATGTTTTTCTGTTCCGGCTTATGGGCCGATCCTGGAATTTTATGTTGAGCGTAATCTTCATCATTATTACCGAGAGGCATAACAATGTCAGGGATAGTGTGAATAGCAGGGTAATCATAAGGATAGCTTGTGTCACAAATATAATGGCAACATTCAATCCAAAAGAGGCTATAGTGGCTTTATAAAAGTTGAATTCTTATAAATGGAAGTATAACGAAATTGGCCTTTTGCCAGTACTACAAAAATGGGATGATGAAAGTTTATTATATAAAAAAAGCCGGCATTACCGGCTCTCTTTATTTTAAATTTTAATTATCAGACATTCACGCTGCCACCCCAGATACCAAACACTTTCAGTAACCATATAATCATTACGATTACTACTACAATGTTCAGAATGGATTTTATGGATGCTGCCATAGGAATGAACCGGTTGATCAGCCAAAGAATAAGGCCAACAATTACCAGTGTAATAATTACAGTAATTAATGAATTCATGATGAATGGGTTTTAGTTAAGTTAATATATACATTATTAAAAACTATACCAAATATACCGATCACAAAAAATAAACCCGCAAAAGATATTTTATACGCTTACCTGTTTTTTGCCCTGGCATATGGCGGGGGCCAAAGTATATCTTCCTGCAGCCTGGCAGCTGCATTTAATGGAAAATAAGGTTCTCTTAATAACTGCCTGGCCATAAAGATAAGATCGGCTTCACCCCTTGCCAGAATTCCTTCTGCCTCTTCTGCAGTGGTTATTAAACCTACTGCACCCGTAGCTATACCCGCCTCCTTTATTATTCTGTTTGCAAATTCAACCTGGTACATTGGTTTTAGTGGTATTTTTTGCTCCTGAGAATTTCCTCCACTCGAACAATCAACAAGGTCTGCACCTGTCGCTTTTAATTGCCTGGATAGTAAAACAGAATCTTCTATCTGCCAGCCGCCCTGCACCCAGTCAGTGGCAGATATTCTTACAAATAAGGGTAACTCACCAATAATACCTTTTATGGTTTCAGTAATTTCTAATAAAATCCGGATCCTGTTTTCAAAGGATCCTCCATATTCATCCGTTCTCTTATTGCTGAGAGGTGAAAGGAATTCATTCAGCAGGTATCCATGAGCGGCATGAATTTCTATGATCTTAAACCCTGCTTGTAAGGCTCTTTCTGCCGCCGTGGCAAATTCATTCTGCACATTTTTTATATCCTCCACGCTCATTTCATGCGGAACAGCATCATCAGGTGAATAACCAAGGGCACTTGGTGCCAGAGTAATCCATCCTTCAGCAGCAGGTAAAGATTTACCGCCTTTCCAGGGGCTGTTATGACTGGCTTTCCTGCCTGCATGTGCCAATTGGATTGCCGGAACCGCTCCCTGCTGTACTATAAAATCAACTATCTCCTGCAGTCCTTTAATATGCGCATCTTTCCAAATACCCAGGTCATCGGGAGTTATCCTTCCTTCAGGACTCACCGCTGCGGCTTCGGTAAATATTAAACCTGCTCCGCCAACGGCCCGGCTGCCTAAGTGAACCAGGTGCCAGTTATTAGAAAATCCATCCCGGCTGGAATACTGGCACATAGGAGATAACACGATCCTGTTTTTTAAACGGATATTTCTAATTTGAAAAGGGGAAAAAAGATGAGACATACCTGGTTTGTTTATATAAACTCTTTAGCTATTCACATCTGTGAATGTAGCAGGAGGTAAATTGCAAAAGATGCGCCAGCAAAATTCATATTTCTTTTCATAACTCTGGAAACAAAATTGTATTCTAAGCAAAAAACAAAATATGAAATGGCATATCGGCTGCTCTGGTTTCAGCTACTCATCATGGAAACCCCTTTTTTATCCTGAAGAGTTAAAAGCAGCGGGTTATTTTAATTATTACAGTAACCATTTTAATACGCTGGAATTGAATTCTACTTTTTATAAAAATCCAGGCCTGGCTTCTTTTCAAAAATGGTATAACACCAGTCCGGAAAATTTTTTAATTTCTGTAAAAGCTCCCAGGTTGGTTACACACTACAGGGGTTTTGTGGATTGCGAAGGACTGCTGGCAGATTTCTATAAACTGGTTCGTGAAGGGCTACAGGAAAAAACAGGCTGTGTACTCTTCCAGACCCCGCCTAAGTTTTCGTTTTCACCGGAAAGATTAAGGTTGATTATTGAGGCACTTGATCCAGCTTTTAATAATGCCGTGGAATTCCGGCACCCGGGGTGGTGGATCCCTGAAGTGTTTGCAGAGTTAAAAAATCACCACATCAGCTTTGTTTCCCAAAGCCATCCCCTGGGTCTGCCTGATGAACCTTTATGCACCTCACCCCTTCTTTATTACCGCTTCCATGGTGTGCCATTATTATTTAAATCTTCCTATTCAAAAGATTTTTTAAAAAATATTGCTGATAAGATTCTGCGTACAAATGCGAAAGAGGCATTTGTTTATTTCAATAATACTGCAGGTACGGCAGGATTAGATAATGCTTTGTGGC
>JBKJUT010000301.1:0-3141 GCA_046590515.1 Ferruginibacter sp. | reverse complement strand
TGCAGGGGTAGGAATGTTAATCAGCCTTGTTATTTTTTATTATACTAAAGATAAATATGTGGTATCTGCCTCAGGTGAACAATTGGGAACACATGCCAACAAATTAAAAGATACTTCTGTATCAGAATCTGGTAAAACAGGATTTAGTATAACCCAGATTGTGATATTGATAAGTTCAATTGTGGCTGCCATCTCCGTCCTTTATTTTGTGCTGCATGTAGATATTTGGGGATCCGCGATATACGGAATGACCTTATGCTTACCATTCGCGATACTGACAGACCGTTCATTGACTAAAGTAGAAAAATCACGATTAACAGTAATCATTATTATCATGTTATTCGTGATTTTTTTCTGGATGTGCTTCGAACAGGCAGGGGCATCACTTACCTTTTTTGCCAACGAACAAACAGACCGTCATGTGTTTGGCTGGGAAATGCCGGCGAGTTATTTTCAGAGCTTTAACCCCATCTTTATTGTGATACTTGCACCTATTTTTGCCGGTCTTTGGGGTTTCCTTGGAAAAAAAGGAATAGAGCCACCTGCACCAATGAAACAGGCTATGGGCCTTGGTTTCCTGGCTTTAGGATTTTTATTTATCGCATTTGGCACCAACGGGGATCCTGTTCTTAAAGTTAGTATCCTTTGGTTAACCGGTTTGTATTTTCTGCATACCGTCGGAGAATTGTTTTTAAGCCCAATCGGTTTATCAATGGTAAATAAATTAACCCCCGGCAGATTTACATCTTTAATGATGGGAATCTGGTTTATGGCTATCGCAACCGGTAATAAGCTGGCCGGGACTATGAGCAGTCTTTATCCAGATCCTTCTTCCACAGCGCCCCCACCGGTTTTCCTGGGTATTACTATTGACAGCCTACATACTTATTTTATGATTTTTGTAGCCTTTGCGGGAGTTGCCGCTTTAATATTATTCCTGTTATCTTTTAAACTCAGGAAAATGATGCATGGTATAAAATAGCTTTATTTGATTAGTATATAAAAGGCGGCCTATTGGTCGCCTTTTTATTTAACTTCAAATCTTCGAAATATTCCGGAATAACCAGCTAACTTAAACCCATAAATACAATTAATTACTTACTATGGATTTAACAGAACCAGCTCCTGGCACAGTGATTACGGATAGAAGACAACCCCGGCAATTATACCTTTTATTTTTTGCCGAGATGTGGGAACGCTTTTCATTTTATGGAATGAAAGCCCTCTTGATTGCCTACATGACCAGCCAACTTCATTTTGATGACCCAAAAGCTTATGCAATATTGGGTTCCTATGCCGCACTTGTATATACCATGCCCATGTTCGGCGGGTTTATGGCAGACCGTTTTATCGGCTACCGCAGGGCAATACTTTTTGGCGGCCTGTTAATGACACTCGGGCATTTCATATTAGCACTGCCGGCCAGTTGGAGTTTCTTCTACGGTATGGCATTTATTATCTGCGGCAATGGATTCTTTAAACCTAATATCAGCAGTCTGGTGGGTACATTATATACAGAGAATGATCCCCGGCGTGACAGCGGCTTCTCAATATTTTATATGGGTATCAATATCGGTGCGGCCATCGGTGGCACTTTATGCGCGTATGTGGGCACTGAAATCAACTGGCATTATGGCTTTGGTTTAGCGGGAATTTTTATGTTCGTTGGACTGGTAGTATTCGTTCTGGGCAAAAAATCACTTGGCAGCAAAGGGCTGCCTCCAAATGAAGCTGCGTTGAATGAAAAGATAGGCGGCTTTATAAAACCTGAATGGCTTATTTATGGAGGCACACTGCTGATTGTACCATTGGTTGTAACCCTTTTTCATCAATACCATTTGATGGATTATATCATGCTGGGGTTGGGTATCATATCCTTGATATACGTGATCTCAATAGGAATGAAACTGGAAAAAACAGCCAGGATGAAACTGTTTGCCGCTTTGCTGATGATCATATTTTCCATCCTGTTTTGGGCTATCTATGAACAGAACGCAGGGTCCATGAACCTGCTGGCAGAACGTAATTCACGCATGACATTATTTGGAATAGATCTGCCGGCACTTTCTGTAAACAATTTCCTGCCTCCGGCCTGGGTAATTGTGCTCACGTTAATTGTTGCTCCAATGTGGCCCTGGCTGAACAGGCGCGGAATGGAGCCCAGTACTCCATTAAAATTCGCGCTTTCATTTATTTTACTTGGTATCGGCTTTTATGTATTTTACCTCGGGTGCGAAGCCAGCAAAGACACCGGCATTATCCCGCTTTGGCCTTTTGTATTTGGCTACCTTTTCATCATCCTGGGAGAACTGTTTCTTTCACCGATCGGTTTATCGATGGTAACCAAACTCTCTCCTGGTAAAATAGTTTCTATGATGATGGGGATTTGGTTTTTTGCGAGTGCCATCGGCGAATTCCTGGCAGGCAAAATAGGTTCGCTTATGAGTGTGCCGAAAGATATCATCGCCACAAACAACCCGGCTTTGTCTCTGCCTTATTATGCCGAAGTGATTCAGAAAATCAGCATTGGCGCCTTTATCATTGGATTACTGTTGCTTTTTACTGTACCTCTTATTAAAAAATGGATGGGCGGGGTCAAATAAAATCAGATGAATGACAGGTGGTCATATTTGTGACCCAGCACCTGGCTATCATCAGCACCAAGCCACTTGTGCAAGACGGTAGCATATACATTTTTAAAATCTACTTTGTGCTTAAGATCTCCATCATTCAGATCTGCCAGGTCGGGTAAGGAATTAAGTATTCCTTGCTGTTTTAAACCGCCGCTCACGAAGAACATGTTATTGGCAGTGCCATGATCTGTACCGTTGCTTGCATTCTGGCTTACCCTTCTGCCGAATTCTGAAAAGGTCATCAGCAGTACATCCTGGAAACGGTTGTTCTTTTTCAGGTCGGAAGTAAAGGCCAGTACAGCTTCATTTAATTCTGTAAACAGTCGCTTTTGTTGTGCCTCCTGGTTTACGTGTGTATCAAAACTTCCCAGTGAAAGGTAATACACCTTGGTATTAATATCCGACTGTATCAGGGAAGAAATTGTTTTGAGGTTTTTTCCCATCTCTGAATTCGGGTACACCTGGCTGGTAGGATGTAACTGGCTTTGGCGGTAAATATAATCGGCAC
>JBKJUT010000015.1:0-3024 GCA_046590515.1 Ferruginibacter sp. | reverse complement strand
TTCTTCCAGATCCACCCACTTATCATTATCATCAGATTCAAGTAATACGTCCTGGATAACTTCCGCATCAGCCTGGCGGCGACTATTTTGTTTTTCTTTTGCTTTCTTAATGGATTGTCCCAGAATTTCTACGCATTCACTAACTGACGTTTCAAAGTAAGGACTGTTTCTTTTTACAAAGTGATCATTACCCGGAACTTCTAACCTGATCTCGCAATAATTATTTTCAGGCTCGCTGGCAGGGCCTTTAAACATGGTTACATTAGCTCTGACAATATCATCGCTTTTTAAGCCCGTAACTCTTTCTTTTATAAAATCCTCTAATTTATCCCCGGCAGTAAAGCCTAATGATTGAATGATTATATCCATAATAACTTTTTGTAAAGATGCGCTATTATTATGCCAGAATAAAATAATCGGATACAGGTAGATTTACACCCAGGTCAACTAAGACACTGCACTTCCAGGAAATTATATGGATCGACTGAAAAAGCCTTTTCCACCTCTATTGGAAACTCTGAAAATCTCAGGTCTAAAAATGAATTAGCTACATTGATTTGCCATAAGGTCAGGCTGGTATCATTAGGCTTTTCACATATTTCAGGTAGAATTTGCCAGATTAAGCCATTCCAGCAAGCCTCTTCCAGTTGCTCTTTGGGCGTTAATTTCTTTTCCGCCTGGATACCTTCCTTTCCTGTCCATTGCCTGGAAGAAAAACGGGTATCTGTAAATAGCAGTATTTCCTGTTGTGTAGTTATTGTTTTCATTTGCAGAGACTTTTATATCTCCTCACTTGGATATATCCGTGTGCCTAAGGATAAAGCCAGGTAAGATAAATAACTGTTAAGGGTTATTCACTGGTTAAATTGTTTGGTATGTAGGAAACGAAAAAGATATAAAAATGTTGTTAGTTTAAAAATTGTGGATTAATTATGGGTGATTTTGAGAATTAATTGTTAAAGTTTCTGTATATTGTTAGTATGGGAAACAAAAAATCAAAACCAAGAATTTACGGATTAGTCGGGGGAATAATCGTAGGTGTCTTAATTGGCTTCGCACAAAGAAGCTGGATTGAGAAAACCTTGAATGGTGAATTTGTTCACGTTTTGAATACCCTTACTTTAATCCTTTGTGCTGTCATTGGTTATATGATCGGCCGGGCTATTGATAAGCGCAAGCGAATCGGTATCCACGACCAGGGTTCATTAACCTGACCTGCCACTTAATATTGCCTGGCTACTGTTAAGGAAATGGGTATCTGTTTCCGATACTGCTGCATTTGCGGAATAATATCTGTAATGAGGAGTGCAACATATACCCATGTACTTTTTGCACCTCAAAATTTACCATGCGCCAGGTATTGATTCTATATTCATTTTTCCTTGTAACTTTTTGCAATGCCGGTGCCCAGAATTTAACGGGCACATGGGAAGGTGTAATGGATGATGAAATATTACAATTGAACTTCCAGGACGAAGAACTATGTGGCTATAGCTACGATTATGCCCTGCAGGATTCATCAGATCATTGCAAAGTTTATTTTATTACCAGTTATAATGAAACCAAAAGAGAGTGGTTTTTATCTGGTCAGCAGTTTATTGAAAACAGTGGCAATCATGTGCTGATGCATATCTGGATCAGGCAGGGTACAGATGCGAATACTTTATATGCGCTGGTGAGACCTAAGACCTATGGTGTACCTCAACTCGCTGGGGGCATTAAAGTAATTCTCCATAAAGTGAAAACGTTTCCTTTACCTCCCGCTAATGGTTTGAATATATGTTGGAGACCCAACTCTAATTTTAATAAAAAGCCGATGCCTGCACCTGATGTAATCACCCCGAGCCCTGATACATCCTTTATCTCCATTCCTGTTAAGCCCGGACCAGACACCCCTACCGTTTCGAAATATAAAGCCCGGAAAAATATTGTTATACAGCAGCTGGAAAGCCACGCTCCAACAATAAATATGGCGGTTTACGATAATGGAATCATTGACGGAGATACAGTAAGTATATTTTTTAATGGAGAATTAATAATTCATAAAGAACTTTTATCTTCTGCGCCAATACTGCGAAAACTCGAGCTAATATCCGGCCAACCAAATGAAGTTATATTATTTGCCGAAAACCTGGGAAGCATACCGCCTAATACAGCAATTGTAATTTTTTCAACAGTTGACCAGCGTTTTGAGCTGAAAGCAAGCACCAGTTTGCAGGAAAATGCAGTACTTATAATTAATTACCATCCTTAATAAAAAATTTGTGGGTTACCTTCTCTACAAAGATGGCAAATGCTTTGCTTCTATTTAATTACATCCTTAAAACTTAATGATATGAAATTTCTATCTAAATTCTACCTGCCAGAACCGGATCCAAAAAATACTCCTGTCCAGGAACCAAAAAATTCTGATGACAAAGATGCCAGTAACAGAAGTGAAGATAATACGCCTGAAAAATCTTCGCTTGAGGAAGCATTGCAACAATGGTCAAATGATAATGCCAGGGACATAGCGGAAGATGATGCCGACCCTCTGAAAAGTGGACTTTAGCAATACACTACTAATGTATTAGGACGATGGGCCATGGTGATTACTAAATCACCTTTACAAAACTTTTTATAGATTACTATATCACAGGGGATAGGTTTCAACCTGTCCCCTCTTTATTTATATCCCTGCCATTTCCTTAATTTTGTTAGCACCAATGGATAATTTTGTTCATAAAGATTCTATTGTACGCCGCATTTGGGGGAAAGCTGATACAATATTGGTAATATTTGCAGGCGCGGCTGCAGAGTTTGCCTTAAACAAAGCGGTAGACTGGCTTTATTTTACTGGTAAATTACCCGCTGATCCTTTAGGGCGACTGTTTTCAACTGTAGCTTATGCCCGCAAAATTGTTTTCGCCTCAACCACCGAAGCAAACCACGCCATAGATCAAATTAATTCTATCCATAAGAAGGTTGAAACAAATCGAGGGAGTACGATTCCTGGCTGGGCTTACCGGGATGTTTTGTTTATGT
>JBKJUT010000219.1:0-2704 GCA_046590515.1 Ferruginibacter sp. | reverse complement strand
CGCGGAAACCGAGGAAGCCGCGCCCGCCGGCTTGCATCTTCGCGCCGTTGTAGCGGTAGTACACGGTCGATTGCGCCGCCGGGTCGCCGTTCTGCGCCGAAGTGCTGGACACCCGATGCGCGACGTACATCGGCCCCAGCACGTCCTGCACAGGCGAGCCTCGTCCCCAGTTCGAGAGGGTGTTCCGGCTATTGGTGTCGGGGCGATAGACATCCTTCAGCGTCAGCGGGGCATAAGCGATGTCGGTCTTCGCGCCGAAACCGTTGGTCACCCGCACAAGCGCGTCGCGAGGAATGAAGCGGTTCTGCGGATTGCCGCGCGAGAACGCGACCGGCGAGCTGGAATCGTTGTCCCACTTGATCCGCATGTACTCGACATTGCCGTCGCCGTCGATGTCGATGAACTGATGGCTGCGTCCCGCATGACAGCTCGCCGTCGTACAGCCACCGAGGGCATTCCCCAACGCAATCGCAGGTGCGAATTCACCCGTGGCCAGACCACGCAGTGCCATGAACTGGCCGTCGGTGCTGTTGGGATAGACGTAATCGGCACGCCCGTCGCCGTTGATGTCGGTCAGTTGCGCGTACTGATAGCCCACGATCGTGCTCGCGGTCTGACCGTTACCAACAAAGCCGGTCCCGGTGTTGAGGCTTGCCGAGTAAAACGGGAACTCGGCATTGCCCATGAACACCGCATCGGTCAAACCATCGCCATTGATGTCCGCGAAGCTGTAGGGCCACTCCGGATTGATGACGGTGTTGGAATAGCGTTTGATCGCTACGGTATTTGCCGACAGCGCATCGATGGCGAACAGCATCGCGCTCGTACACGTCGTCGTGGTCGTGGTGGCCGTCGTCGTGCGTGCCGCGTTGCCGCCTGTCCCGAACACACGCTCCTGCACACCGCCGCCGGGAGGACCGCCACCGCCAGGAGGGCCACCGCCGCCACCACTGCAGGTGGTCTGCACATTCACGATCAGGTCGGAACGTGCGTCGGCATTGAAATCGTTCAACTGCTGATAGTTGTTCTTGCGATACAGCCCGACGACGGTATAGCAGGGGGCGCTGGTACAGCCATCGCCGAGCAGCGATACCGCACGCGGTGTGCCCCAACGGAATCCGTAGCTGCCGCCGCGTTCCATGACCCGCGCAACGAGTGCGCCGCCGGCGGGATAGACCAGATCGATCAGGCCATCGCCGTTCACGTCGGCGTGTTGCGGTTCGGAATACTTGTCGGCGCCAGAGGGAATCGGCTGACTCAGTTCAGCCAGCAGATTGACGGCGGTATCGAAGGGCTGCGCCAGATTGCCGGTGGCGCGGTAGCCGATCCACACCGTATCGGTGCGCTGGAAATAGTCGTCCTTGCCGTCGCCGTCGTAATCGAACAGGAACCAGCTGGAGTCCTGCGGGTTCCAGTACAGCCCGTTGGGCGCGCAGAACACCATGCCCGCATTCTGCAGGGTGGGACTGCCATTCCCGTCAAGACGCGAATACAGCAGGTTCACCTGCTTCGACACGCATGAATCACCGGAGGAGCCGTCCTTGAGCCACACCATGTCCTGACGGCCGTCGCCGTCGATGTCACCGAATTTCATGCCCTCGTACTTGGCCAGACTGCCGTTCGGTATGGAGGCAGTGGGTTCCCAGGTCTGGAAGAGGTTGGTATCCGCTTCGTTGACGCGCGCCATGCTCCACTCGAATGTTGTCGGCGCAGCGCACACCTGTTGCGCGGCATCGCGGCATTCCTGCAGGCTGGTCAAAACCTGTGCGGCGCGGCCGCGCAGGTAGCTCAGAACATAGTGGCGCACTGGGCTGAAGCTGCCATCCTCATCGTGGTCGACCAACGAGGTGATGCTCTCCAGTCGTGCGCGATTACGCAGCAGCCCACCCGCGACATAGGTGCGATTGTCGAAAAGTGTGGTGTTGTAATTAAAGACGACTTCGGCATAGGGCGCTTTTGCACTGCCCGCCTGACCTGCCAGTACGGTCTTGCCGGTATAGCGCACCTTGCTGATGAGGTGTTCGCCAGGATTCTCCGGCGAGATGCCTTCGCTATAGAGATAGTCGATGTAGTTGCCGGTCGAGTCCTGAAACCGGGTCTGAACCCAGCTCATCGCAAACGCTTCTTTCCCAGGCGCAGTGCTGTTGACGTAGCCATCAGGACGCTTCGCCGTGAGGCTGTTGTCGCGATGCCCATACCAGCTGATCGAGCCGTCCTTGCGTTCGACCGTGAAGAATGCGACGCCGGCAGAACCACCGGTCGACGTATACGCACACACGCGCTGGAAAGATTGCAGCTCGGTGCGCAGGTTTTCGACCGTCATGCCGGACACAGCTGGGCACGCGACGCTATCGTCGGCCGGCAGCAGTCGCTGGCCGTCCAGACAATAGCGGTCGGTTGCGGAGAAATTCACAGGGGCGGGGTTGCCGTCGGTGACCGCGCCGCCGACAATGAAGTCGCCGGACTCTCGGGTTGCACGGCACCGGGACACTGCCGACAGGCCGCCCAGCGACCAGCCCATGCCCACAGGGCTGTCGCCGCCCTGACTGGAATAGTTCAGCGATAGCTGCGGCGTCACGCCCGCCGTCCCAGACACGGCGAACAGCGGGATCGAATACGTCGCCGCACCGGACTCAGCCACCCGGAATTGCGCGGGCGTGGCGGCCACGCTATCCGACACGGTATCCGGTGCGATCGAGAAGCC
>JBKJUT010000044.1:0-9766 GCA_046590515.1 Ferruginibacter sp. | reverse complement strand
AATAAACACCTTACAAAAGATTAACGCCACATTTAAAAAATTATTTTGCAAACAGGAAATGGGAGAACGCCCGGAGGCGCCCACCCTTGTAGGATATGTACTACATCAACGGGAGTTGGGTAGCTACGCAAAAATGGTGACACAAACAACCGGCTTTAGCGGTTAGCGGCAAGCACCTTGTTGTCAGACCATTTTGGTGTCAATATTTTTACATAATATATGCCTCCGGCAGTATATTTTATATTATGACCAATCTGGTTCATTCCCTTTTGTAATACCTGGGAACTTCGGAAAATGATGGCACCTGATTCGTTTACCAGTATCAAAGAAGCTGCCTGATTTGTTCCGCTGTTTACCAACAGGTTAATCTTCTGGTCACTCTTAGATAACCGGGCATCCACAATCTTCAGCACATTGGATGATTCGACTTGGGTGCTTATGATTTTACTGTATTCAAATCGTCCATCCAGGTCTACACTTACCAGGCGGTAGTAGTTTATGCCCGGCAGAGGTGCAATGTCAGAATAGGAATAATTCAGCTCTGCAGTAGAATTTCCTGCTGCGTTAATTCTTCCAATTTCCGTAAACACGCGACCATTATTGCTACGTTCCAGACTAAAATAATCGCTGTTTAATTCACCGGAAGTTCTCCATTTTAATAAATTTGAACCCTGTGCCTGTACCAGGGCAAATAAGGTAAGTTTTACTGGCAAAGGGCCTGCATTTTCTGTTATTACCACCGTGTCTCTTCCTTCTGCTCCATAACTATCAGTCACAATCAATTCAAATTCATACACACCCTGAGCCAGGTTATTGATGTTGGCCGACTGGGTAGTATTGTTGGTAATTGCATATTGAGAGGGACCACTCACTTTATTCCATTTATAGTTAGTGATGGTAGCATTTACACCGCGCCCGTTCCCGTTGAGCACAGTAGACACAACCGGGAAATTCAGCACCTGGTCTGGCCCTGCCAATGCCACTGGTGGTGGATTTACTGGTGCAGAAATTGTGGAAAGCATCCATTCGTAAATATTCATTGCTTTACCATTGATGACCTCCCGGTAGTTACTGGTATATAAAAGGTTCCAGTTTCCATGAATGGAAGGCGACTGGGTCCAACGACTGCGTGAACTTCCCAGGCTGTCATTAAAGTCACTGGTGATCTGCCAGGCACATACATTATCAGCGAGGCCATGAAAACACCATGACTTTACGGTAGAATTTTTGGCAAACTTAATTCCCGTTCTGTCAAAGCCTGCAGAACTCATGGGAACAATAGCAGTGATACCACTGGCCATTTCCTGGTTGGTTAAAACAGACATCATAGTCTGCTGACCACCGGCGGATAAGCCGGTATAAAAAATATTACTTATCCTGTCTTTCAGGCGGGGATCATTTTTTAAAACATACCATACTTCATTTATGTCAGGGGACCAATATGCTGACTGTAATGCGATATAGATAAACTTTTGAACCTGGCCGGTATTAGGATTGACAAATTGCATGTTATAATTGGAAAATGCAATGAAATTACTCGGCCCATTATATAGAAGATTGCTGAGGCTACCTTCGGTACTGCCCGTTTCACCTGTTCCATGAAAGTAAACAATTATAGGATACTTCTGCGTAGTTGTATTAAAATCATCAGGCAGGTATTCCAGTCCCCAACGGGTATGACCCCAGGGAGTAATGGTGTACAGGCGTTTGGTATGACTATAAAATGCGTCACCGCTCGCAGCATTTAAATGATCGGGAGTGAAAAAAGATAAAATCAAGAAGATGCAGGAAGCAAATTTCACCGCATTTTTTTTGATACCGATAACATCGGCCATACACCGCTGGGGTGTGTTTTTTCCTGGGTTTTTCATAGGTATGATTTTCAAACAAGGGTTTAAAAAATCTTGAGGTATACAGATACAACGGGTATAGATTGCTAATATTTCACAATCGTAAAAAGAAAATTATTACTCCAGTAAATAGGACATGGTGCAGCCAGGCAAACAGGTAAGTTTTACGTAGGAAGAATACGTTATTTACAGCCAGATATTTGGTTGTGTAGTTATTGTTGGAGTGTAAATCCGGAAAAGGTTGAGTTGATTTTTATTTTTTTATTTTGCGTGCGCAGATATTAAACTCATCAATCGAACTGTAAGAAAAGTCAGCAATTTCGTTAAGCTTACGGCGGATATTGTCATCGCCGCTTAACTTTTCTTCAATGATAAGTACCATGTTATTGAAAGTCCTGAGAAACTCCACTGCCCCATCAAGCATAGCTGTTTCCATACCTTCCACGTCTATTTTGATTAATATTCTGTCATCCGGCAGCAAACCAAAAGATGTATACTTTTCATCCAGTGAATTAATCTCAAATCTCCGGGTCAACGGTCCTTCGGCCTCAACCCTTTTGTTTGCACCGGGGTTGGTTTCATTCATTTCAAAAAATTCAATGGAATGCCTGCTGCCAAGTCCATAATTAAAGGCCTGAACTTTATTTTCAAGGTGGTTCAGGCTAATATTTTTTTGAATCATCTGGAAGCTTTCCTGCACCGGCTCAAATGCAAAACAGCGCTTTCCTTTTTTACCCAGCCAGATGCTGTATTCGCCCAGGCAGGCGCCGATGTCAAAATACACATCGAAATCCTCCTTTTCCATAAAATGTTTTATGTCAATCTCGTAAGCGTAATTTACATATTGAAAATCGAGAGATCGTGGCCGGGTTTCAAATTTTCCCATGCTGGAGGTCATCACTTTGCTTTTAGCGAAAGACTTACCTGTAAGCATATACGCAAATGCATTTCCTACTGCGCTTATTTCCCCATGTTTAATATATTCAAGTAGATACAGGCTGTACACTTTTATCCTGTTCGCAATCCGGGCCATTTTCATATAAATTTAAATAGTAAAATTATTATCGCTTTTTTAATGCAAGCGCAATTGCATTATCCAAAGGCATACCTATCAATTGTTCAAGTTCCAGAACTGCGATCCTGGCTTCCAGTTCACGGCTCATCAATTTTTCTTTTTCATCAAGGTAATTCTGGTAAGCTCTATCCATTGCTTCGATTTTCACATCGCCATCAGCATAAGCCTGCTGGGCAGAGAGATAAGCAGAGTAATCATACTCTAAAGAATTTTTCTGAACTACCACCAGTTCTTTTTTTTGCTTATATGTTTCATACCGGATAAGCACTTCAGTTCTTACCAATTGGTTGCGTTCTTTTTTGTTGGATTGGCTGATGATAAGCATCTGTTCTGCTACTTTCCTCTCACGTTTAGACCTGGCTACAATGTCGAAAGGAATGGCAATACCAAGGTTGTATTTTGGAAAGAAGTTAGATAAGGGTGAACTGTTCACTACAAATTCGTTGATATTGGCCCCCGCAGTGATAGAACTTAACCAGGCACTTTTCGCCTGTTGCAGATTAGCCTCTGCAATACGGATGTTTGCATCTGATTGTGCTGAACTGTTATTTTCCTGGGCCAACTCCACAAGCTTTACTTTAATAAGTGAATCCTGGTCGAGCGGGATAGTTGAAACTTCAATGGTTCTTTTCGTCTGTTCCTTCTGAATTGGCTGTTCAATTTGAAGTGCCTGGTTTTTTTGTGGTGACTCCTTCTTTTGTGGAAGCTGGCTCTTTTGCTGGGTCTGATACTTTTTTCGTGTAGAATCCGGTATTTTTCCCAGGCTTTGAGCGGCAGCGGGAAGTTCCATTATCATCACCGCAATCAGTGTGAAATAAACAAATCTCATGATTATTTTTTTAAAGGTAAAGTTTTTATAAACTGCATTTTCCTGTCAATATCATCAAACTCTTTAATGCGGGTAATTAAAGATAAGCAGGAAAAAAAGAAAATGGCAAAGGGCAACTGGCCTACAGTTTCCTGTGAGTACTGGGTTACAACCACCGGGAATATGGTAGAAAGAATGATAACTATATAATATTTATACCGGGGATTCTGCATCCTGAAGTAATAATAAATACCCTGGTATAGAAAAGCGAGATCCAGCAACAAACTAATTGCCAGTCCTATCCAACCCAATTCCAATGCCGCCCGTAAAAGGTAACTGTCTGCCGGGAAGCCTGAAAGCGGATGGCCGGGAAATAATTGCTTCCCTGATTCCCCGGTGGTGGAAAGGCCTCCACCGATCGGGTGGTGGTAGATATAAGGTTGTATGTAATGACGGTTCTGGTCACGTATATTCAGCGAAGCATCTTTTGAATCGAAAGTAGTTCTCACCCGGTTTAAAGTAAGGTTATTATGTATAGGTGCAAAAAGTATAAACGCAATGGCAAGAATTGATATAAATAGCGCAATGAGAGTAGCCTTATTCTGGATGGTAATGATAGCATACAAAGAAATAGCAGCCGGCAACAATATATTAGTAGTGCGGGTTCCGGAATATGCCATACCAAGCAACATGATAAAAGACATCACCATCATCGTATAGCGGCGCCATACCTTCTTTTCGCGGATAGCCCATAACAAGGTGAAAATGGCCATTGATCCGGATAATATTCCAAATGAAACCACATCTGAAAGGAAAGAGAATTTACGCAGTTGTCCGCCCTGGAACAGCAGGTCATAAGCAGCGGGTATACTCCTGATATAACGCATCTCCATTGGCAGGTATCCAAACCATTGCTGGTAGCAACCATACAAGGCCGCAGCCAGGCCAAAGATGATCCAGAATTTAAAAAAAAACTTTACTTTTTCATGCGTATCCAGTAAATGATAGGCAACGAAATATATCATACATGACAGCACGAGGCGACGAAACGGAACATGCCAGCCCGCTAAAGAATTTACGTTAGGGTTAAAAATCTGGATAATGAAATAAGCAAAATAAACAATGAGCATTACCGATACCATTGTCTTCAGCAGATTGTTTTGCTGTTCCTTCCGGTTTTTAATAATGAACACGGTTCCCGAAAAAAGAAAAAGCACTAACATCTCGACCCCTGGGTTTATAGATAGCTCCACACCTATAAGGTGACTGGGATAAAACATAAAAAAGGCGATGAAAGTAACTATATAAAAGCCCACCAGGGGTTTAAAAAAGCAAAAGAAAACAATGATGATTCCTATAAGAAATGCAGCGAATGCAAATGGAACCAGGTATAAATCATTTGCAGTAAAAAAAGCTGCACCCAGTGATATCAATACCAGGAAACCCAAACCCCAGGGAGAGGAAAGTTTTTTCTGAAACAACTCCCGGTTAAGGATATTGCCCAGTCTTGATTCCAGATGGTCTGTATTTATATTCACCTAGAAAAACATAATTTTTATAAATAAAAAAGCTATTACGACAGTGACAAATATAATTGACAGTACCTCGGTAAGCTTATTACCTTTTGACTCGTTACCTGGTTGTTGCATGTACATTTTTTTTATTGGTCACCTGCACTACGGCTGCATAAAATAAATTTACTGTGTTTTCCCAACTGTGCGAGCGGGCTGTTTCTTTCCTGGAACGAATTAACCCGGCTTGATTACCATCGATAAGAGCCTCATTGATTGCATCTATATATTCGCCAGGATTATTACATAAGTATACACAATCTTTAAACGCTTCCATTGTCTCTGTTTTGGTAGCCACAACGGGTTTCCCAACAGCCAGGTATTCATCCACTTTACGGGGATAATTTCCTATTGTCAGCTGGTTTACTATCTGGGGGTTAAGACAAACATCAAAATAGTGCACATAGGCGGGCAAGGTATTTTCATCCTTATTTCCTAAAAAGTACACATTGCTGCATTGGTGCAGGGCAGACTTTTGAAAAGCTTCATCCTCCGGGCCGATCAACACAATATTCCAATCGGTTCGGGTACAGGCAATATGTAATAACAGGTCAATATCCAGGCGCATAGCGGTCAGAAAACCGCAATATCCGATCACGGGGCCGGAAATATTCCTTATATCTGCTGGATATTCGGAAGGAGGTTCACTAAAGAAATTTTCCCCGCAACCCTGTCCTGTATAAAAACTGTGAGGATTGTATTTCATCGCATAAGAGGTCAGGTAAAGCGAGTTTGTTACGACAAGATCTACTTTAGCCATCAACTTTGGTTCCGATACATTACCATGACGTGCAAAATAAGGTTGGGCTAATAAAAAATCACGTAGGTAATATACCGTGCAGTCAACTTCCATGAAATCCTGTAGATATAACCCGTTATAAAAATCATTGTCAATAAATAATATGGGATTAGAAAATGCCAATTGGTTAATGGCTTTCTGAATTTCTTTGGCCAGTTTGTGATTATTACGCCTGTTTAAAAAGTTGTAAATCTTTCCGTCGGGTAACCAATTTATAGATTCCAGTTGAACCTGTGGATTAAACACAAACAAACCTGCAGATACTTCCTCCATTACCCCTTCACCTTTCACCAGGCTCTTTAATCGGTTTTGAGTCCGGTTGTCACCCGGGTTTTTATACCTGGTGATCCTGTCTAACGGCCTGTTAACATACAGAACCCGGTTAAACCTGGCGATTTCATGGGCCATATTTTTAAAATTACAGCCAATGGGAACATCCCACGGCTGTATGCCCAACATTATTATGTCCCTGTTTTTGATTAATGCGCCTTCCATTTCAACTGTAACTTTTCAACGAACAATTTTGATAATTCAGGATAAAAAGTGATTGCATATTTAATACAACTGATAAACTGAATGTGGTATATCCGGTATAGTATGGTTTGGGTAATTATAAATCCTACCAGGTGCGAGGCTACCAGTGCATAGGCTGCACCGAGAAAACCGAAATATTTAATACCGACGTAGGTGAACACTACATGTATCCCTGCAATTATTGTGATAACAAGAAAGTTCAATCCCGGGCGGCCGCTTGAGTCAATTATGACCCCCCACTGTTTAAGAAAGGCCAGGAAAATGCCGGTAACTGCGATGCATTGCAGGAATGGAACCGCATCCAGGTATTGGCTGCCCGCCAATATTAAAATAATAAACTTAGGAAATAACAGTATGAACAGCACCATCGGAATGGCAAAGCACAAAGTGGCCCCCACCGTTTTTTCGTAATAATATTTTATCAAACCTTTATTACTGCTGTTTTCTTTTTTAGCACTTTTGGGAAATAAAATATCACTTAATACCTGGGAAGGGATGTCGGCCAGGTTAATTACCCTGGAAGCTACACTATTGGATGCGGCGAAAGGCAAACCCATCATAGAAGAATGAAAAGCCTGCCCCGCACTTCCAAACACCAGCGTACTCAACCCTGATCCAAACACATATTTTCCAAAATGCCAAAGTCGGGCTACCCAGCTTCGAGTTAATATAAAAGTGCGGCTGAGGTGAGGTTTTACAAAAATATAGGCAATCGCAATTCCCAGCAACACACCGGCGCAGTAAAAAATCACCAGCATATTAAGAGTGACATGGTCGTTGAAGATTAAATAAAAAATCATCAGCAACAGGCTGATTCCCTGCCGGCAAAAGAAGGTCCAGAATAAACCCCGGAATTCTGATTTACCATACAGTATCCATTCAAAATGGGAGAATGGAATCAGCAAAACAATTCCCACCAGGAAAACATACAACATGTTTTGTAATTCAGGTGCTTTTAATACATGCGCAAAATATGGGGCCAGCACCCACAATACAATCAACAACACTGCTGTTACCACGGTATTAAGAAAGAGGGCAGCGGAGAGTACGTATTTATGTTCGGCTTCGCTGCTATGATTAATAAATTTTATCAATGAAGTTTTTACCAGCGCCTGGCGGATTAATTCTACAAAGGAAGTTATGAGCAGAAAAAGACCCCAGACTCCCATTTCGGCCTTGGTGATAGCGCCATGGGCAAGGATCATGGTGCTTATCACTCCAAATAATGGAATTGAAAGTTTTTGCAAACCATTGTACAATCCTGCTACCAGCCAGCCACTATATTTTCCTTCTGCCCCCATTCAGTTTACCGCTTTAATATCTTTGAACGGAATACACTTTTGCTGATATCCCACATTGCCGCAAGAGATGCATTAAATTCCTGTGATAATGTGCGTGTAGGGAAAAAGTCATCAGCCCATTCTTCTTTCCATTCGCCGGTGAAGTATTTCCTGATTTCAGGATCTTCGGGTTCTACTACGTATTCAAAATTTTTCTGCCACTCAATACGTACCGTCATAAGGTTTGGATGGGTACGTTCCACTATTTTAAAACCGATACTATGTTTAGGTAAATAATCCTGTACCAGCCAACCGAGATAATATGCGTTGCCTACAAAACCAAGTTTTGTTTTATCTGCCAGGTACAAACAATCGCGGTGTTCATGCAGGATCCATTTATGAGATTCACGCGGCGCCAGTACTTCTCCCAAGAGGGACGGAGTTTCGATATACCCGGCCTTCCCTACCCTGAAAATTTCACCCAGGAATTTTACGGGATCCTCCACATGCTCCAATACATGGCAGCAGATCACGTAATCAAACTCCTGGTCTTTGAACGGAAGTTGCTCGCCATCTGCGTTTATGAATTGCTGGTTATTGAGCACCTTGATATCTCCGCTGCGGTGGTAATTGGTCTCAGTGTATTTGTCAACCACTACATTGGCCCGGGGATGCGGGTTATGTCCTCCGCCCACATCCAGCACACGGTCACTTTTTTTTATTTTCAGATCAAACCTGCTGTTAGGATTTCGCAATTTCATATAATTCAAAAATATTATGTTCGTTTATGTTTTTATATCCTGCAACTGTGGAGTGGTCTTTTCCAGTGAAAACACCCAACGCATGTTTAACCGCACTGCAATTTTATACAAAATAACAGGAATTATCAGCCCGGTAATTATCCCCGAAAATAATAACCAGGGTACGTTGTACACTTCAAACACGCGTGTCATGAAAACACGGGTGGCTGCCAGCACAATTACATGGGCTACATATATGTATAACGAATAGCTGCCCAATTTATGCAGCCATCCCGCAAATTGTGTCTTTTGGAGCACAAATGAGAGGTTGATTATAAAAGCGCATCCGCAAAGCGCGATAACGAGGAACCTGATGGGTTGGAAAAATTCTACGTATTCATATTTCTGTTCGGCATAGTTCAGGTTCTCCATCAAAAAATAAAGCTGGGTGAGAATGAAAGGTACCAGCATTATCAACATCACTTTCCAGGATTGAAGGTATTTATGGAATGCGGGATTACGGATAAATGCGCATAACGCGTCTCCGATAGCATAAAGAAGATAGTAATGCATGATATCACCCAGGAACCAAAGGTGAATCTCTAACTGGTGAAGCCAGGCAGACACCATAAATAGCACCAGCCCAATACTTACATTTACAAGTGTGCCTGCTTTTAGCAGTACTTTGACTAATACATATAATACAGATACATTGAATAATGCATATAAATACCAGAACTGTTCAATCTCTCGCGGCAGGTAGAGAAGGTATAAATAATCTGAGACCTCTGGTGGATTGTTCACATATTTGTAGAAAATCAACTGCAGGGTGATCTGAAAAACACCCCAGAGAAAATAAGGATAAAGTATGGTGCGGGCTTTGGCACTGATAAATTGTAAAAGTCCTCTTTTGCGCAGACTGCCGGCCACAAATACACCGGAAACAATAAAAAAAAGCGGCATCCGGAAACTAAAGAACATGATATTGAAATGTTCCAGGAAAATATAAGGTTGTATATCGATGCCGGATCCTTTGATTCCTTCAAAAACGTGGCGATATAATACAAGAATAATGGCTATCCCCCTTGCATAATCAATCCATGTTTCAC
>JBKJUT010000208.1:0-4345 GCA_046590515.1 Ferruginibacter sp. | reverse complement strand
TGCCGGTTATCCGCCATCTGAGTTCTTAGATAATTTTAAAAATTATTATGGACCTACTATGAATGCCTATGAGGCAGCAGAAAAAACCGGGAAAGCCAATGAACTGCAATCTGAACTGGAAGTATTATTCAACAAGCAAAATAATGCCACTGGAAATGGTACGTCGATACCTGCGACTTTTCTCAAAGTAACTGTACAATGTTGAGATCGTAATTTAAACGTTCCTCAGCCCTAATACAAATAGATATTTACAAATCATTATTTTTGTTGGTTCTAATTGCAAAGTAAAAACCTATTGAAAATAACAAGGTGATTAATCCGGCGAAATAAGGTAATAATTCAATCATGATTGCTTATTTATTAGTTTTAAATAAATTGCAAATCCAAGAATTGAAGGCACCCAAAGCCCTACAAATATCGCGGCCTCTTTTTCACCCTTAAACCATAATATTTCAGAAAATATCAGTGATAGAAAGGCTGACAGCATCATTAGAATGTCAGTTATTGTAAGTTTTTTAATCATAAATTAATTTCAATTTTGTGATTGAAGTTAACTGTTTTACTTATATAAGCACCAAGTGTAATAATTAATTAATTGTAGAATCTATTTAAGCTGATACTGGATTTTTATTAATCAAAACAGGGGCTTTCAGTTAAAATGTGCAAACGATCTCCTTTCTACTCATTAAGCAGCAACCATGAAGTGCCGAATTTATCACGTAACATGGCAAACCGGTTAGCGAAATTGGTTTTTTCTATCTTCATAAAAATGGTACCTTCTTTGGAAAGCAGTTCATACACCTGTTCGGCCTTTTCTGCTGAATCTAACCTTAGAGCCAGGTAGGCGCTGCGCATTGGTTCGGCATTCGGGATATCGGCGCCCATTAATGTGGTGCCTCCTAATTCAAGCCTTGCATGAAGAACCGCTTCCTTCCATTCTTTTGGAAAACCCGGAGGCAACACCTGGTGAGTGGTTATCATTGTAATTTTGCCGCCCAGGTGCTGCTCATAAAAACGGAATGCTTCTTCGCAATGTCCAGGGTAATTCACATAGATGTCAAGCTTAAGTGATTGGTCATTTATCATGATTGCGTGCCTTTGGTAACAATTAAAGTTATAAGGTAATGATCTTTATGTGGAGCAGGTAGTGGAATTTTTATTCTATGAAGATTTTGCTTTGTAGCGCTTTAAAAAAAGTGCTTTCATTCTTAATATTTGTTTTGTACATTTATTTTCTCCCCGTACGGACGGCCAAATTCCTGTGAAATAAATGTCTGCCACTGCCACCTTGAGAAATAATTTCTCACTTTTAAACATACATAATTATGAAATTAAAATGGATGGGCGCTCCTGCCTTTGCACTGGCATTGGGAGTCCTGATGGTTTCGTGCAACAAAGAATCCCTGCAGTCGGATGCTGCTTTGGAACCGGCTTTAAAAAGCAGTAGTGGAAATGCGGGTTTCAGCGGTAAGGCAAATTCTGCAAACAGTTTTTATGGTCCGCAGGTGCAAATGGGCAATGGCAGAGCCCGCTCCTTTATTGTGTTAGAAAAGAATGGTATGCCGTTAGAAATAGGTGCTGAATTAACAGAAGGAGCGATGTATGGCTTACCGGAAGATCCGTCTGATTTTGAAGCCGCCGCCTTCCTGCTTCCTTTACATCAAAAGGCACAGCAGGCGACCGCTTTTGATCACCTGATCATTAACTGGAACATACACGGCCACGAGCCACCTCATGTATTTGACATTCCACATTTTGATTTTCATTTTTACATGATTACACTGGCGCAGCAGATGGCTATACCTCCGTATGAAGTAGATCCATCCGGTTTTAATAACCTGCCTCCTCCTGCAAGTTGGCCGGCAGCCTATTTTCCCACCCCTGGGGGTGTGCCGCAGATGGGAAGGCATTGGATAAGCGGCAGTTTTGCACCTCCATTCACCCATACAATGATTTACGGATCGTATGGAGGTCGCTTTATATTTATGGAACCTATGGTTACCCGCCAGACCTTGCTGGATGGGCTTACATCTGAAGTGCCTTACAGCCCGCTACAAGGTTTTCCTGTGGCTGGTAAATGGTATCCCCAAAAATACAATGTGTATAAAGATGGGAACAAGCATTACGTAACACTAAGCAATTTTACCTGGCATTAATCATCGAAATTTTACCTGGAGGTCGGCACGCGTGCCGGCTTCCTTTTTGTTTATCCATTACAACCAGGGATTATTATTCTCCTGGCTTATTAAAAGTTATCGGGATAGAAGTCTGTGTACCGTAAAGTTTAATTTCGCTGATATCTGCAGGTAAATTAAAACCAGCTTTCAGGAGAGCTGCTTTCACATTTGCTAATACATTTCCTTTAATCAGCAGGGCTTCCATCCCGTATTCAAACGTCTTGATCCAGAATTGCACTTTTAAATTTACTGTACTTACTGCCAGTGAATCAGCGAAAACAAAATTGGGATGGAGATTATCCTGGTATACATTTTCCGTTTGATTCACGGTTTCCATTATTAATTTTTCCGCAGACCTGATATCATCTTCATAACCTATGCCCACAACAAAATCGAATCTGTAATAACCATCTTCTGTATAATTGTATACCGGTTTTTTAATAACATCGCTGTTTGGAATATACACATCCCGTCCATCAAAAGTTCTCAACTTGGTGTACCTGAATTCTATATTTTTTACTTTTCCGAATATATCTCCAATGTTGACGGTATCATTTACATTGAATGGACGGTTAAATGACAAGATGATCCCGGAGATAAAGTTTTCTCCAATATCCCTGAATGCAAAACCAATGATAACCGCTGATGCACCTGCGGCCGTAAGTATTCCAGCTGCTATACTTTGTAACCCGGCTATATTTAAAGCATACATAATAAATATGGCCGATAATAAGATCTTGATACCCTTACCGATAAAATTAACCATTATGGGGTCATCGGTTTTTGTGGAAATGGCTTTCCTTGAAAGTTGCGCAATTTTTTTAGATATGATAAATCCTATGGATACAATCAGGATGGCTACAATAATATCCGGCAGTTGTTTTATAAATGAGTAATAATTATCCTGCAGTGAAGACAGTAATTTCTGCAAAGTCTTTTGAAGATATTGGTTCAAGTGATAGTTGTTTTATTATGATGTATTTAATCGTCAACTAAAGTATGGCTTTTATTTATTAACTTTTAGTATATAAACTATGAGCGGGAAATGGCAGGGGTTAACTACCTGCCAGGTTTATATGAATTACAATAAGAATAAATTCTATCAACTTCCCCCGCCAGGTTAAATTCATACACGTCACATGAATTTACGGTGTCTGTAAGTATTCCATTTTTTTTGAATTCTGCCTGTCCGTAGATAACTATTTTATTTGCTTCTTCCACTATGCCCATCATTTTGAAATCCGTTTCAAGAGATTTAAAATAATGAGTAACACTTTTCATGAATTCGGTTACTGCCTGCTTTCCTGTTAATGTTTTATTGTTTTCAAACACCCGCCATTCAATATTTTCCGATAAAGTACCTTGGACCAGATTAAAATCTCCGTTAGAAAAATGCGAGGCAATCTCTTTATTTGTCATTGTTTCTATATTTAATCCTGCTCTTTATGGCAATAAGTAAAACGCCTGGCAGTTATATTTTTTCCGGTAGAATGTTGGATTGTTTCCAGCTTTTGCCACTTATCATATCAATACTTTCCTTGTTCGAAAATATATTATCACAGGCTTTTTGCAGGAAAAGGTCTCCTTGGTCCTGGTCCTCATGTGGAACGTTGTAAAGAATGTTGTACTCGCTTTTACTGGTATTGTATAAGTAGAAAGAAAATCCGTAATCAGTATAGTATGGTTCCTGCATGATTACTATTTTCAGTTTCGCAGATTTGTTTATGTAGTTATGATGGGCCGCCCATTTTTGGTTGTTGTGGTAAAAGGTCCTGGTCTCTTTCAACTCAAAACCGAATTTTTTTAATAGGGGTACGAAAAGGAGAGGGGAGACTTCATTAAAATTATCAATCTTATTTGCTGCCATCAAATGAATATTTCCATGGTGATAAAGGTACAATTAAAGTAAGTACCGGTTTATTACTGTACCATTAATTTTTGATGAAACGGCAGCAGAGTAGTGTGACAATCATTCTTATAAAAAATGCGTTAATCGACATAAATTTCCGTTTTACGCAACAGTTTATTTAAAAGTCATGAATATTTCTGTTTCAGAATTATAACTTCATGGTAAATAATTCATTACGGAATGGGATCAAGGTATAAAAAAGGTGCTTGATTCAAATAGGCGCCAAAACTACTAAGTAGTTCCAATTTTTAATGTAAAA
>JBKJUT010000174.1:0-3171 GCA_046590515.1 Ferruginibacter sp. | reverse complement strand
GTCGTAACTCAACTGCCATTGGGTAGTCTTGGCATTGAAAGCCACTTCCAGGGCAAATTTGCTTGGACGTGCTTCTATATAACGCGGTGCTGCCGCATCATCTCCGGTGCGTACATCGCCCCAGTTTCCCTGTGTATCTACTAATAAATCTTTTTGACCCAGGTTTACCAATGCATCACCTATGGAAGCATCACCATGCGGGTGGTATTGCATACTCTGGCCAATTATATTTGCTACTTTGTTGAAACGGCCATCATCCATTTCTTTCATGGCATGCAATATCCTGCGTTGTACCGGTTTCAATCCATCTTCGATGGCAGGTACAGCGCGTTCCAAAATCACATAACTGGCATAATCGAGAAACCAGGTTTTGTACTGGCCGCTTACCCCACTGTCATTGTGTTCATAATCTTCTTTAGCTATCTTCTTTGCCATACTTTGTGCAGAACATTTAAATTACTTCCACGGTTTAATTTTAAACAGCTACTTCGCTTTTAACCTTGATTTCAAAATCTTTCATATTTTCAAGTTTTCCCTGAACATCAAATTTTTCAAGGGCAGCCAGTACTTTTAACCGCCATAACAGGTAAGCATCTCCGGTAGTGTTTTTAGCCTTTGACAGGAAATGATGGATAACCTTAGATCCTTTTTGCCAATCAGAAGTTACATACTTTAATAATTCTTCATCATAAAAATCATAACCGGCCTGCACCAGTTTTTTACCACCTTCCAGCAATCGTACTCCCCTGTTTTCCTGGCATAGTTTCGTCCACTCATCCGGGTCTACTTCAAATTCACTGGGTGTGATTTCGCGCGCCAGTTTTTTAGCTTTTAAAAACTCGCGTGGCTGTATCTCGCTCAGCCAGTCAGGATAAAAAATATTTCCTTTCTCGTTTATGAAAGGCAGGTTATTAAGGTAAAGGATGAATACCCTGCCCTGGAATTCTTTCATAAACGGCAGCAGCCAGTAATAACCACTTACGTCATGTTTATTCTGGGCAGCCCAGATCCAGATTACTTCTTCCGACCCGCGCATTTTATTTACCAATTCCTCTACCACCTGGTTATCATTTACAGTATTTTCATCTTTAATAGCATAGTCCCCGCCGGCGAGCACTTCCTCCCACCAGCTTCTCCTTGCAGCTATGCCTTCCTGTTGGTAGATATCGGCAATCGGCCCAACAGCATATTCATCTTTCACCTGGAAAACCTCTCCCTGCAAGGTCTCATCCAGCTCAATGGCTTTTTTTAAAACTGCTACATCCGGTTCATTAAAAACAATATGGGTCATTTATTCAGGTTTATTATTGTCTAATCAGTTATTCATTTGGCAACAGGTCAAGATCTGTGCGGAGGTTCTCTATAATAAAATCCTGGCGCTGGGGAGTATTCTTGCCCATGTAATATTCCAACAGGTTCTGGATATGATCGCCCTGTTCCATAATCACCGGATCCAGTTTCATATCAGGCCCTATAAAACGTGCAAACTCATCAGGACTGATTTCTCCCAGGCCTTTAAACCGGGTTATCTCCGGTTTGGAGCCTAATTTCTTAACAGCCTCCTGCTTTTCCTGCTCATCGTAGCAATAGATGGTTTCCTGTTTGTTGCGCACCCTGAATAAAGGAGTGATAAGAATGTATACATGACCGTTCTTAACCAGGTCTGGAAAAAACTGCAGGTAAAATGTCATCAGCAGTAACCGGATGTGTAATCCATCTACGTCAGCATCTGTGGCTATCACGATGTTATTATATCGCAACCCTTCATAACCTTCTTCAATATTGAGTGCATGTTGCAGTAGATTGAACTCTTCATTTTCATACACCACTTTCTTGGTAAGCCCGTAACAGTTGAGCGGTTTGCCACGCAGGCTGAAAACGGCCTGGGTATTTACATTCCTGGCTTTGGTAATAGAGCCACTCGCACTATCGCCCTCCGTGATAAAAATGGTACTTTCCTTTTGTTTTTCAAGGATGTTGTCTTTGTCTTTGCCTGCAGCCTCATCATTGTAATGAAATTTGCAATCCCGCAGTTTTTTATTATGTAGGTTAGCTTTTTTGGCTCTTTCGTTGGCAAGTTTTTTTATTCCGGCGAGTTCTTTTCTTTCCCTTTCGTTCTGTTCTATTCTTTTTTTCAGTGCTTCGGCTGTGGCAGTATTTTTATGAAGAAAATTATTAAGTTCTCTTCCCAGGAAATCTGTGAAGAAACTCTTCATACTTGGGCCGCCATCCGATACATTTTGAGAACCTAATTTCGTCTTGGTCTGACTTTCAAATACCGGTTCCTGTACCCTGATAGAAAGGGCGGCACAGATACTTCCCCGGATATCTGAGGCGTCATAATCTTTTTTGTAAAATTCACGTATGGTTTTCACATACGCTTCACGGAATGCAACCAGGTGCGTACCGCCCTGGGTGGTAAACTGGCCATTAACAAAACTGTAATATTCCTCCCCATAACTGGTTTCATGAGTGATTGCTACTTCAATATCCTCTCCTTTAAGATGTATGATTGGGTAACGGATTTCGTCTTCATTGGTTTTACGCTGCAGCAGATCCAGGAGTCCATTCCTGCTCACGAAGCGTTTGCCATTTAGGTTCATGACCAGCCCGGCATTGAGATAGCAATAATTCCAAAATTGGTTATCGAGATATTCCTGGACGAAATGAAAATTCTTAAAGATGGTTTCGTCTGGAATAAAGGTAACCAGGGTGCCGTTTTCTTCTTTTGTATTAACTTCTTTATGTTCTTTCTTTAATACTCCTCTTTCAAATTCTGCAGCTTTTTCTTTCCCTTCCCTGAAGGCAGTCACCTGGAAATAATTACTCAAAGCATTTACTGCCTTGGTACCGACTCCATTTAATCCCACACTTTTCTGGAAGGCTTTGCTGTCATATTTTGCGCCGGTGTTGATCTTACTAACTACATCAACAACTTTTCCCAGGGGAATACCACGGCCATAATCCCGTACAGTAATGGTTTTACCTTCGATTGTTACATCGATATGTTTGCCATAGCCCATGGTGTGTTCATCAATACAGTTGTCAATTACTTCCTTTATAAGCACATATACACCATCATCAGGACTGCTGCCATCTCCGAGTTTTCCAATGTACATACCCGGGCGCAACCGGATATGTTCTTTCCAGTCGAGACAGCATACGCAGTCT
>JBKJUT010000144.1:0-6344 GCA_046590515.1 Ferruginibacter sp. | reverse complement strand
TTTTCTATGCTGGCGTGGGTATTACGGTTTGGCCTGTTTGCCTATGGTAACCCTGCAGAAGGATTATGGATGATCATTCTCTCCTGTATTATTTACGGGCTGGCCTTTGACTTTTTTAATATATCCGGCTCACTTTTCATTGAAACAACTACTGATCCAGGCATCCGTTCAAGCGCCCAGGGATTGTTTATGATGATGACAAATGGTATTGGTGCATTTTTGGGCAGCAAGATCAGCGGTTATGCCATTGATACCTATTTTACTCATGGTGACAATAAGGACTGGCACGGCATATGGTTATCCTTTGCCGTGTATGCTTTGATAATAGGAATTGCATTTGCCATTATGTTCAGGCATAAGCATAACCCTTATGATGCAGTTAAAGTCAATCATTAAGTATTGATGTTTACCCTAATAAAAATGCCCGGTATTACCGGGCATTTTTATTGTTAAATCCGCATTGGATTATTTATGAGCTTCTATCTTTTTAACAAAATTAGCTTTTGGCTGGGCACCCACTAATTTATCAACTACCTGCCCGTTTTTTACAAATAATATTGCTGGAATACTGGTAATACCATAATTGGTAGAAACCTGTGGATTGTGATCCACGTTTACCTTTCCAACCTTTACAGTTCCTTCATAATCTTTGGCAAGTTCTTCAATTACCGGTCCTATTGCGCGGCAAGGCCCACACCACTCAGCCCAAAAATCAATTACTGTTAGTTTATCTGAATCCAACACTTCCGCCTGGAAATTTGCATCTGTAAGTTCTAGTGCCATTTTAAAAAATTTTTAATTTATAATAAAGATATAGTTACAAAAATTTGTCCATTAATCTGAAACGGAACAAATGACAGGTAATTTGACCCTTTGTCATTGGTTAAACATTGACTTTATACTGTCAATACATTTACTTCAGCAAATTTACAATCTGTAAGGAATACAGCCAGTTCATCATTCATAGTGATGCCGTTTTCCAGGGTATATAGCCCGATTTTACATTCCTGGACCGGATCAACAATCTGGAACTTAAGTGTAGTAGCACCCGGATTATTTTTTACGTTCTGGTCTAAAAATTCCACAAATTCTTCCGATACCTGGTCAGGTGAAATTTCAATGGTAACCTGGCGTGTAAGGGATGACTTCACGGTATCCAATAGATGCAGTTTGGTTAATTTGAATTCGTATTGATCTGTATTAAACCTGGACCTGAAAGCACCTTCAACCATTACTATCATTCCTTTGCCAAGGTAATTACTATACTTTACATAATCCTCGCTCCACAGCATGAATTCACCTTTATCACTAAAGTCTTCAATTTTCAATACACCGAAAGGCTTACCGTTTTTGGTAAAACGATGTTGTCCATCAATTACGAGGCCTGCCAGCCGGAAAGGGCGGGAAGGGGGTGTGCCGGTGCCGAGACTGTTTTTGATTTCTACAAATTCTGCCAGCGGGCTGATATTATAATGCTGCATTTCAAATTTAAAATTATCCAGCGGGTGGCCACTCATAAACATTCCTGTAACCTCCTTTTCATAATCCAGTTGTTCTATTAACGGCCAGGGCGTGCAGGGAAGAATTTTAGGCGGCACTACTTCCTGCATCTGCAGGTCTCCAAACAAGGTGTTGGATGAATTCACAGACTGGGATTGAAATACAGCTCCGAACTTAATAATCTTTTCCAAGGTGGACTGGTCGCCGGGGGGCTGGTAAAAGTACTGGGCACGGTGTACTGTGGTGAAACAATCAAAGGCTCCACCGTAGATAAGGCTTTCAATTGATTTTTTATTCACAGCACGCTGGTTCACTCTTTTAATGAGATCAAACACATCTTTATAATGTCCGTTCTTTTGTCTTTCGTCAATAATATTTTCGATAGCAGCTGTGCCTACACCTTTCAATCCACTGAAGCCAAACCTGATATTCCCGCTTTCATTTACGGCAAAGCCATTATGGGATTCATTGATATCAGGGCCCATCACTTTTATGCCCATACGTTTACATTCTTCCATGAAGAAAGTAATCTTCTCAATATTGCCGGCATGGTTAAGCACTGCTGCCATGTATTCTTTTGGATAATGAGCTTTAAGATAAGCTGTCTGGTAAGCTACATAAGCATAACAGGTTGAGTGAGATTTATTAAATGCATATTGGGCAAAAGCTTCCCAATCTGTCCAGACTTTCTCCAGGCTTTTAATAGGATGGTTTTTGGATAATGCCCCTTCAATGAATTCGCTTTTCATCTTATCAAGCGTCTTCCGGTCTTTTTTACCCATAGCCTTTCGCAATATGTCTGCCTGGCCTTTTGAAAACCCCGCCAGCTTTTGCGACAATAACATCACCTGCTCCTGGTACACTGTGATTCCATATGTATCTTCCAGGTATTCCTTCATTTCAGGAAGGTCATATACCACTACTTCCTTACCGTGTTTACGCGCTATAAATTTGGGAATGTACGCAATAGGTCCGGGCCGGTAAAGGGCGTTCATTGCTATGAGGTCATCAAATTTATCAGGTTTTAATTCACGCAGGTATTTCTGCATTCCCACACTCTCAAACTGGAAAGTGCCATTTGTATCTCCCTGCTGGTAAAGTTTATAAGTTAATTCATCATCTAATGGCAGGTAATCAATATCTATTTTCTGTCCATGGTTCAGCTCAATTAGTGCCAGCGCTGTTTTAAGAATGCTCAATGTTTTTAAGCCCAGGAAATCCATTTTGATAACCCCGGCTTCTTCGATGCTGCCTCCTTCAATCTGGGTTACCCACAGGTCTGATTCCTTAGAGGTTGCTACCGGTAAAATTTCAGTCAGATCTTTTGGCGCAATAATGATAGCAGAGGCGTGTATTCCGGTATTTCTTACTGAACCTTCGAGTACTTCAGCTTCATGCAATATTTTACTTAGAAGGTCTTCTTTCCTGGCATATATCTCCCGCAGCTTCTTTACATTTTCTATATCTTCTCCCTGCAGATTTTCTTTTTCTTCCAGAGATTTTTCTCCCCCTTTCTCTGCTTCCTTAATGGTGAAGGGAGCGTGCAGCAACCGTTTCAAATTGATACCCGGCCTTTCAGGCACCAGCTTTGACAAAGCCCGACTTTCAGAAATGGGCAGGTCCATTACCCGGGCTACATCAGCAATACTTGATTTGGCAGCCATCGTACCATAGGTAATTATCTGGGCCACCTGGTTCTTCCCATATTTCTGTACTACATAATCGATTACTTTCTGACGGCCTTCATCATCGAAATCGGTATCAATATCCGGCATCGACTTTCTTTCGGGATTCAGAAAGCGTTCAAACAGGAGATTATATTTTATGGGAACAATATTGGTAATCCCGATACAATAAGCCACCACGCTGCCGGCAGCGGAACCACGACCTGGCCCGACAAACACACCGATATCCCTGCCAGCCTGGATAAAATCACTTACGATAAGGAAATAACCGGCGAAACCCATCTTACGGATCACATCCAGTTCAAATTGAATTCTTTCTTCGGTTTCAGGAGTGAACAATTGGTATCGTTTTCTTGCGCCTGCCCAGGTTAGGCTTTCCAGGTATTCATCCTGTGAATTATAACTGGATGGCACCACGAAGTGGGGGAGCAGTATCTCTCTTTTAAGATCAAGCAATTCTACTTTACTAACGATCTCGTTTGTGTTATCAATTGCTTCAGGCAGGTTTTCAAAAACCCTGCTCATCTCTGCCTGGGTTTTAAAAAAGAACTGGTCATTGGGAAAAGCAAATCTCTTATTCCTGGAACTCACATCATCATCGTTGAATTCGCGTAAAGCCGGTGTACTTTGTTTTTCACCGGTATTTACACAAAGAAGTATATCGTGGGCATTAAAATCTTTCTGGTCTACATAATGGCTATCATTACTGGCAATTACCTTTACTTTATATTTTTTGGCAAAACGCAGCAGAACTTCATTTACTTTATCCTGCTCAGGTAAACCATGGCGCTGTAATTCTATATAATAATCTTCCTGGAAAATATTTAACCACCACTTAAACTCATTCTCACCCTCTTCTTCTCCTTTTTTGAGGATGGCTTGTGGCACCAGCGCACCGAGGCAGCATGTGGTAGCAATTAAACCTTCATGATATTTGTGTATAAGCTGCTTGTCAATCCGCGGGTATTTGGAATACATTCCTTCTATATATCCGAGAGAGGTCAGTTTGACCAGGTTTTTGTATCCCTGGGCATTTTTCGCCAGTAATATCTGGTGATGTCTTGGATCCCTTTCTTCTTTGCTGAAAGTTTTGCGGGTTCTGTCCTGGGTAATATAAAATTCACAACCTACTATGGGTTTTACTTTCAAAGAGCCATCGTCGTTGGTGTGCTTGTACGCTTCCTTTACAAATTCAAATGCGCCAAACATGTTACCGTGGTCACTAATGGCGATGGCGGGCATTTTATCCTCGATAGCTTTTTTGTATAAGTTTTTTATAGAAGCGGCCCCATCCAGAAGCGAAAACTGGGTATGTACATGCAGGTGTGAAAATGTCATTAATTATTATTATTTCGTAATCGGCCGGAAAATCTTAACAAATCTGTGAAAAATTGGCAAACAGGTGTATAATACCCACGTTTCTATGCAAATATCGGTAAGATAAAAGTTTGAATAGTGTCACTTTTTCCACAATAGGGTATTAATTTCGCCGTTATCTATGTGGTTTGGGGATGATGACTTACATTTGCAACCGAACAACAAAGACAATATCGAAGGAAACCCAAATAGAATTAGTTTGTAGGACACGATTGACAGAAAGGATTTAAGCATTAGAAGATTTTAAGAATAACCAGGAGCGTAAATAACACAAGACTAAGTCGTACATACGTGTAAACCAATAATTTATCGTATGAATAACTTGTTTTTTGTTTCTGTAGCTACCAGCATTTTATCAGGAGCATCATTATCTGCCGACGCGCAGAAAAATATACACTTCACTAATGAAGTAAGCAATACCCTTACCACGGAAACTCCGTCCTATGCAATGGCGGCAGCAAATCATGCCAAAATTTCTACCGGTTTTTATAAAGCCACAAATAGTGCGGAAACAGAATTATGTTCTTCCCTGCAATTTAAATATAGCCAGTTAATGGACCGGGAGGTTGAAACGATAACCAATTTCTCATTATATAATTTTATTGATGATTGGTTCGGGACCCGCTATCGTTATGGTGGTTCTACTAAAAAAGGGATCGATTGCAGCAGTTTTACCGGCAAATTGATGAAAGATGTATTTTCAGTTGAACTTCCCCGTACTGCACGTGAACAATATAAAGCAACCATTAAAATAACTGAGGAAGAAATGGCTGAAGGCGACCTGGTATTTTTTAATACCCGCGGAGGTGTGAGCCACGTTGGCCTGTTTCTCGGAAATGGTTATTTCGTACATGCCAGTTCAAGTAACGGAGTAACAATCAGCCGCCTGGATGAGCCCTATTTTAAGCACCGTTTTTTAGGAGCCGGCAGGATACCTGCTAACCAGGTTGACCTCGACTACACCGGTTTATTGCTGTAAATCAGCCTGCCTTTTTCACTTGTACATAAAAATTCCTGTTTACCTGGAATATAGGTTTGTTTCCGTTTTTCACTCTGAAAGATTTCCATTGGCTTCCAGGGGTAACCCATTTTTCTTTTCTGTCTTTTGCAAATGTAACTTTCAGTGGAAGGTCAAATCCATTTATTGTATTGACGTAACGGTAAGTGAGTTCCTGTCCGTTAATCCTGTATTCTACCACAGGGATGTTCACAGTTCTAAGGTACTGGTCGAAAACACGCGAAAAATCATGTTTGCTTTTTTCATTTATATATGCTTCCACCTGTTGGGTTGTTACAGCCTGGTGATAGAAATGCTTATTTAAACCAATAAGGATTTTACGGAATTTTTTATCGTTGTTTATAACCTGGCGTATCATGTGAATCATGTTAGCAGCTTTACTATACATATCGCCACTGCCTTCCTGGTTCACCCCATACGGCCCGATGATTGGTTTATCGTTCCTGATATTCTGCCTTATCCCTTGTAAATATTCATTCCCGGCTTCCTTCCCATAATAATAATCAGTGAAAAGGGTTTCACTGTAATTTGTAAATCCTTCATGAACCCACATATCCGCAATATCGCGGGTAGTAATGTTGTTGGCAAACCACTCATGCCCGCTTTCATGTACAATGATAAAATCCCACTTCAAGCCTTCGCCTGTACCGGACAGATCTGTGCCGGCATAACCTTTTTTATAAGCGTTACCGTAGGCAATGGCACTCTGGTGTTCCATGCCCAAAAGCGGCGCTTCTACCAACTTAAAACCATCTTCATAAAAA
>JBKJUT010000090.1:0-8638 GCA_046590515.1 Ferruginibacter sp. | reverse complement strand
GTTTACCAATTGGGTAAGAGATTCTATCGCAGCTAAATTGATGGGATATGTGAAAGCAGGTCCTGATGGAATTGAATATATTGATTGGAAAAAAGCTCGTGCCATCAAATGGGGCGATAAAGCCACAATCGAGAAAATAGATGCTATGATTGTAACTCCTGATAACCGGATATTTGGTAAAAAGGAGATTGATGCAAAGAAAATTGTTTACCAGTCAGAAACTTTTGATTATAAAGCCGCGGCTTCTAACCGTGATGTAACTGTTCCCCGTTCTGCTTTCATTGTAAAACAACAGATTCCTGTTTACCCAGATTCATTGGTTTGGGTAAGAGATTTTGCCTATTCATACAATGAGCCTATGGCTAAGCGTTACTTTGGTCACCCTGCTTTCGGAAACTATCCTGTGGTAGGTGTAAGCTGGAAGCAAGCTACTGCATTCTGCGAATGGAGAACTCATTACATGAACGCATTCCTGGAAGGGAAAAAACGCACACCGGAATCTGATTTCCGCTTGCCAACCGAAGCACAGTGGGAATATGCGGCCCGCGGTGGCCGTTCTCAATCCCCGTTTCCATGGGGTGGTCCTTACCTGCGTAATAAGAAGGGATGTTTATTAGCTAACTTTAAGCCAGGCCGGGGTAATTATCCTGAAGATGGCGGATTCTATACCGTTAGGGCTGATGCATACTGGCCTAATGACTTTGGTTTATATAACATGGCAGGTAATGTGGCAGAGTGGACATCATCTTTATACTATGAAGGTGGTTACAACTTCCAGCATGATATGAACCCGGATATCCGTTGGAATGCCAAAGACTCTGATCCTCCAAGAATGAAACGTAAAGTATTACGTGGCGGAAGCTGGAAAGACGTAGGTTTCTTCCTGCAAACCGGCACCCGTAGTTATGAATACCAGGACACAGCCAAATCATATATTGGTTCTAGAAGTGTAATAGATCTTCCTTCCTCAAAAAAGCGTAGCAAATAAGATTATTTTTTATCCCAAATTTTACTTTATTTTGAATAACCCGTTTCATATACAGCGGGTTATTCTTGACATATTTCTAATCTGCAATTATCTAAAAAAATCCATCAAAACTTAAAAACAAAAAAACTATGGCTGCTGGTCAATCTCGTCCAATCGATAGAATTCTGAACGTCTTCGTTTCTGCTGCTGCTGTACCCGTATTATTAGGTGCACTTTTCAAAATCACTCACGCACCTGGTGCGGATATCTGGCTTAAAGTAGGTCTCTACACTGAAGCTGCTGTGTTCCTGGCTTATGCTATTCTGTATTGGGTTGCACCGCCTCCCGAAGGACCTGCAGTTGCCGCTGTTGCAGATACAGGTAACTCCGCTTTAAAAAGCATGGATAAAATGCTGATGGAAGCAGACATTACTCCAACCAACCTGAAAAAATTAAGTGAAGGATTTAATAAATTAGGCACAACCGTTAGTGGTATCTCTGACGTGAGTGACGTGGTAAAATCTACATCAGATTTTTCTACAAAAACCAAAGAAGCTACTCATGCTATGGGTACGATGGCAACTGCTTTCAGTAACAGTGCCACCACTATGGCCTCTTTCAACAATGCTTCAGAAAGCGCCAAAGGATTCCATGAGCAGGTACAGGTGCTGACCAAGAACCTGGGATCATTAAATACAATCTATGAACTGGAATTAAAAGAAAGTAATAATCACCTGAAGGCATTAAATGGTTTTTATGGTAAAATGGCTGAGGCCAGCCAGGCTATGATGAGTAGTGTGGATGACGCCACCAGAGCCAAGGAGCAGATCAGTATACTTGCAACTAACCTGGGTAAGTTAAATGCAGTTTATGGTAACATGTTAAGTGCCATGCAGGGAAGATAATCAGTGAACAGCACTGTTATTTATTCTGATCCAAACAATATTATAAAAACATTAATACCTAACTGATATGGCTTTACCCAAAGAGCCCCGGCAAAAGATGATTAACCTGATGTATCTGGTGCTTACAGCCCTGCTGGCACTGAATGTATCGAGCGAAATCCTGAATGCGTTTAAAGTTGTTGATAAGAGTTTGATGAACTCCAACATCAACATCACGGCGGCTAATAATACAATATACCAATCACTCATAGACAAAATGAATGACCCTCAATCCAGGGAAAAAGCTTCACAATGGAAGCCACTGGGAGACAAGGCAAAAGCATTGTCTGATGACATGAATAATTACATTGAAAATTTAAAACTGGAACTGAAAAAACAAGCCGGTCTTAAAATGGTTGATGGACAGGAATCTTTTAAAGAAGATAACCTGGAAGCGGCTACCCGTTTGTTCCAGCAGGATAAAAAAGGTCCTGAACTCGAAGCCAAGCTGAAAGCCTACCGCCAGGCCATGCTGGATCTTCACCCGGATATAAAAGCCAAATTTGCTAAAACCCTTCCAATCGAAACTGAACCACCACTGGGCCAGGATAAGAAAAAGAAGGAATTCACAGAAGCATATTTTCATATGACTCCTACAGTTGCCGGTCTTACGCTCTTAAGCAAATTCCAGAACAACGTAAAGAATGCAGAAAACCAGGTGGTAACTTTTGTACATGAACAAATAGGGGCAGTAAAAGTGAAATTTGACAAGACCGGTGTTTTGCTGGGACAGAGTTCGAGCTATGTTATGCCGGGCGACCAATTGCAGATTACTGCTGGTATCGGTGCGTATAGTTCGGCTGCCGCTCCCCAGATTTCTATTGGCGGTTCAGGTGTGCCGGTGGTAGATGACCAGGGTATTTTTAAAACCACGGCCTCAGGTGCAGGTATTCGTAAAGTGCCGGTAACAATCCGGTACAAAGACCAGGATGGAAATGAAAAAGTAGAAACAAAGGAAGTGGAATATACTGTGGGAACTCCAGGTGTATCTGCTGTGATGCTTGATAAGATGAATGTATTTTATATCGGTGTAGATAATCCCGTTACCATAGGATCACCTACAGGATGGGATAAAACTTCAGTCTCGATGAGTGGTGGCTCTATCAGCCCCGGCACCGCTAAACGCGTTGTGCGTGTTTCCTCGCCAGGTAAGGCCTCTATTAATGTAACTGCAGATGGTAAAACATCCGGTTTTGAATTCAGGGTTAAAAGAATACCGGATCCGATATTCAAAGTAGGCCCGGGTGGTACCAGGATGCCTTCTGTTACCTTTAAAAGCCAGCAATTTTGCCGTGCAGACCTTGAAAATTTCGATTTTGACGTGCGCTATAGTGTGGTGAGTGCCACTGTGTATTTCTCAGGTGCGGGTTTCCCCAACGTAGTTACCCAGTCTATTTCGAGCAATAATTTAAGCGGTTTATCGTCTTATATACAGAGATGTCAGCCTGGTAGTTCAGTAACCTTTGATAATGTGAAGGTTTCCGGGCCTGATGGCACTCGTACTATTCAGGGAGTAGGTATTATCCTCCAATAAAGCTTGCCTGGCAAATGCTTTATAAAAGTTAATATTGAATCTGCCGGGTGGTAAATATTTTGAAGGGGAGTATATTGCTGATGAGAATAACCCCAATTATAAAATGGAAAACATGAAAAATTATTTAACCAGGTTTTTGTTTATGGCAATAGCGATGTGCGCTGTTTCCGAAGCTGTTATAGCCCAGCAAAAAAAGCCAAGGACTTCTACCAAACGTCAAACGGTAAAGAGTTCAAAAACAAAAACCAAGGGAACTATCCAGCCTACAGTAACAGATACTGTTGCTGCTTCAACAGCAAGTACTGCAGCCTTGAATGATAGTTTGCCAATCCGAAGCATAAAGAAATCATTGCGCCCTGATGAAGCAGTGGAGACAACTGTGTTGCGAGACAGAACCCCACTTCCTTATGAGCACCTGCGTGCAGATGATGCGGTGTACCGTCATAAAATCTGGAGAGAAATAGACACACGTGAAAAGATAAACCAGCCCTTTAGTTATTCTGCCGACCAGGATAATGGGAACCAGCGTTTCATCTCCATTTTAATGCAGGCTATACAAGACAGCTCAGTAACAGTTTTCAGCAGCATAGATGACCGCTTTACTACCCCAATGACAAGAGGGGAAGTGGCTAAAGTTATAGGCGGCGAACCTATTGAAGTTCCTATCTACGATTCTTTGGGTCAATTGGTAGGTAGTAAAACAACCACCCCTGAAGTAAACCTGGACAGTTTCTATAAATTCCGTATTAAGGAAGAAGTGATCTTTGATAAAGAAAGCTCACGACTTTTCTGGCGTATTTTAGGAATCGCACCGGTGAAGAATGTAATTACTTCAATGGGTGTAGATTTAGGACCAACTGAACTGTTCTGGGTGTATTATCCTGATATGCGCCCCATCTTTGCCAAGTATGAGGTATATAATGGTAAAAATTTTGGTGGGCGGATGAGCTGGGAAGAACTGTTTGAAAGCCGGATGTTTTACGGAAGGATAATTAAAAGTACCATCGACAATCCCAATGACCAGTTTTTAAGGAATGTAAAAGGTTTGGCCGACAATGGCATTCTCCAGTTGCTGGAAGGTGAGAATATCAAGGAGAAGATTTTTAACTATGAACAGGATCTCTGGAGCTATTAATATCCTGGCAATAATATTGAAAACCCTTCCCGAACGGAAGGGTTTTTTTATCAGGTAAATATTTTCATAACAATTAAGGTTAGGTGCGAAAATCAACTATATTTGCCACGGTTTTTCATAGGATATTGGATTTTAAACAGGGCTGGATTTCTATCCTGGCCCTTTTTTTATGCTTTGCCATGTAAGGCATTAAAAACTATATCTGCTTTTGTTTTACCAGTAAATTTTACCAGTTCTTCAAATGTTAGTTTACGGATATTGTTAACTGACCTGTATTCCGTTAATAAAGCATCCGCTGTTTTCTTTCCTATCCCTTTTATATTTTCCAGCTCATTCTGTATCGCACCTTTACTACGCTTGTTCCGGTGAAATGTAATTCCAAACCGATGTACCTCGTCTCTTATTGTTCTTATCAGTTTCAGGCTTTCACTATTCCACGGTAACTGCAGCGACTCAGAGTCACCCGCAAAAAAGAGTTCTTCCTTATTTTTTGCAAGACCAACGAATGTCATCTTTCCTTCCAGGCCAAGTATCTTTATGCTTTCCAGAGCGGCGCTTAACTGGCCTTTCCCTCCATCTATAATTACTAACTGCGGCAATTCCTTATTCTCATCCAGTAATCGCCTGTAGCGCCTGTATACAACCTCTTTCATAGAAGCAAAATCATTGATACCGTCCACAGTAATTATATTATAATGGCGGTAATCTTTTTTGCTTGGCTGTCCCTGGAGAAAACTCACCATTGCAGCCACCGGGAAACTTCCCTGGAAATTGGAATTATCAAAGCATTCAATATTCTCCGGCAGCTGGGGAAGCCTCAGGTCTGCCTGTAACTGTTCCAGCACCCTTAGTTTTTCTGAATCCGTTTTATCATGGAGATGAAGCATTTTCTTTGCTTTCAGTTCTTCCCTGAAATAATTCACGTTTTTTACTGAGAGCTCTAATAATTTTTTCTTATCACCCGCCTTTGGAACGGATACCTGGATTCCTTCCTCAGGATAGTCGATCATAAGTGGTACAATAATATCCCGGGCTTCACTGTTGAACGTGCTTCTTATCTGCGCAATGGCGAAGGCTAACACTTCTTCAGGTGACTCTTCCAGTTTTTTATGCAGTATGATAGTCTTGGTCTGGAATATACTTCCATCATTTACTGCCAGGTAATTGACATAAGCTGTATCACCTTCTTCCAGGATTGAAAAAACATCTACAGTGCCGGTATTGGTATTTACAACAGTTGATTTAGCCTGATATTTCTGCAGGTGATCAATTTTGCTCTGAAAAACCGCAGCTCTTTCGAATTCCATATTTTCCACGTGCAGTTTTACTTGTTTCCTGAAATGCTGGATCACGGGCGATAGGTTGCCTTTCAAAAAATGTGTAAGCTGCTCTATACCTGCTGCATAATCCTCTTCACTTTGAAACGCTTCACATGGACCTTTGCAATTACCCAAATGATATTCCAGGCAGACTTTAAATTTTCCTTTTATAATATTATTTTTTGTAAGATTCAGTTTGCAGGTACGCAACTGGATATTCTGCCTGATAAAATCTAGCAGGTCGCGGACTTTAGCCACTGAAGTATACGGACCAAAATACTGTGAACCATCTTTAATGCGCCGCCGCGTAAAAAACACCCGCGGAAAAGGTTCGTTTTTTATTACGATGAATGGGTAACTCTTGTCATCTTTCAGATTTATATTGAAGAGAGGCTGGTATTCTTTAATTAAGGAATTCTCAAGCAGGAAAGCATCCTGTTCGCTGTTTACGATTGTAAATTCGATCCGGTGTATCCGGTGAACCAGTTCAGTAGTTTTATAATTAGTAAAACTTTTTGAAAAATAACTACTTACACGCTTTCTTAAATGCTTGGCTTTTCCCACGTAGATTAACTCGCCTGCCTTATTGAAATATTTGTAAATACCCGGCTGAGTAGGAATGGTGGAAGATATATGTGCAAATTCCTGTTGTGTCATCGGTTATTAAAAATCCCATTTTAATAATACTTCTTTTACAACTGCAGGCTGATCCTTATTATCCGAAATAGTTACCATCTTACAGTATTTGTCTGCCACCCATGTCAGTTGGGTTTTTTCGCCTGTTCCATTTTGTTTAAGTATGTACACCCGTTTAACAGCAAAAGAAACCGGGTCTACATATACATCCCAGTGAAGTATGGGATACCCGGCCGGAAGTTCTCCCTTCGGATCATAAGTAAATGTATAGGCGTTAACTGTCTGGTCGAGAAATTTTCTTTCACTGTAATAAGGTTTCAGGTTACTGCTATCAATAACCGGGTTAAGAAAGGGAGCTATTTCTTTCTCAAGGTCTTCGATTTTGATCCAGGAAGAATCAGTTAGATTGCCTGCAGATACATATTTGACAGGGTTGATACCTCTTATTGCCATTTCTTTAACCTGGCCTTTTATATAGTTAGTAACAGGAAAAAAATTTTCACTCAGAGAATCCACAAGAGATATTTCAGTTTGTTCCGGAGCAGGTTCATGTTTTTTTTGATTGCAGGAAATAAGCATCAGGAAAGCCGGTACGATCACAAGTTTATACATGCCGATAAGTTATAGGCAAAGTTACAATGGGCATAGGTATTAACCTGTAAAAATTAAAAAAACCCACTGTGGAAGGTGGGTTAAGTGAAGATTTCTTAGACTAAAAATTCCTTGTCATACCCAACTTGATTCCCAGGTTGAATAATTTTTCATCATAAGTATATTTCCGGGTATAAGTTGAAAAATACTGGTAACGGAATTGCGGTCCTAAATTAATCTGGACGCCGTTAACTGTTTTAAAGCTTATAAATGTTTCAACTGCTCCGTTAACATTGAATTTTCGCCTGAGGTCATCAGCTGAAACATAATTTTTTCCATCAGATGAAACTACATAGGCACGTCCACCGGTAATATAAGTGGGTTGAACACTTCCTCCTATATACCAATTTACTTTATTGCCACCTGCCAGTTTATAATCTACTCCAACAGGAATTGATAACTGGTATGTTTTGTTACTAAGGTTGGTGGATACTTCGCCCGGTGTATTAGACAAGGTGGTGGACTTCGTTACTAACTCCGGGAAATTATTGTTATCCTTTATTAATAAAGTGGTAAAGGTTGGGTGATTAAGTTGATAAGCATTAACCAGGTAATTTGTATAATTAAACTGTAATCCCGATTTAATACGCAATCTGTTTGCTATTCCAAAAATCATAACGGCACCGGCTTCAAGGTTAATAGCGCTTGAATGACGGAGAGCGTTATTTTCATTTACACTCACACTAACAGGGTTGGCTACAAGTGAACTGGCCGGGGTCATTTTATACTCAGTATTCCTGGTGAAATTACGATATCCAACAGATGGCGTTACGTAAGCCTGGAAAGCAGTCCGGCTTTTCCATTTAGCACTTGATTTCTTATTATAAAATACAAAATTTTCCTGCCAGGCAATATCAGCAAGATTGGCTGCCATATTTTCTTCTTTAATTCCGCCTGATTTTTTTACTGCTGCAATAACTTTATCCTCTGTAATTCCCGGTGATTCTATTTTAAAATTCGCTGGAAATAAATCATCAGTTTCCAGGTCGTTAGCTAAATGTAGTTTTGAAGCAGGACCGGTTTTTTCATTAACATCAACAATTGCCAGGTACTCCTCATTGTCAGTAACAGGTATAGAAGCAGAATTTTTATTTCCTGGGTTTTGTTTATTGGTTGGGGCAGCAGCTGCCAGTGCATCGGGTGAAGAGTTGGAAATTGTTTGGGACGGTACACGGTTATTTGAATTATAAATAGTCCCGGTGGATTTAGTTAAACTATATTGATTATTGCCTGTTATAGATTGTGGGAGCGAAGTCAGAGAGGCTGTTTTGGAAGGGTCTAATTTGGTTTGTATTCCATTGGTTCCTGATCCGGTCATTAATACCTTGTGGCCGGTTTTGGCCTGCGACATACTAACTTCATTGGTATTTACCATCCCAACGTATAATATACTGCTGACGAGTATAAATAAAATAAAGGTAGACGGCCATTTTTTACCTGGATGCAGGTCAT
>JBKJUT010000042.1:0-3606 GCA_046590515.1 Ferruginibacter sp. | reverse complement strand
TTAAAGATCAGGTAGGTAAGCTGGTGAATGGTGGCGGCGGTGGTCAAAAAAACCTGGCCACAGCGGGTGGACAGGATATTTCTCAATTAAAAGAAGTGATATCTACCGTTAAAGCCTGTCTGGAAACATAGCCTGACAAAATCTAAAAAAATAATTTGCGAAATATTTCGTATTTCAAAAAAGTTTCCTACTTTTAATCTACTAAATATTTCGTACATAAAAATAACCATTATGAAATTTTCATTCGTTTTATTCATTTCGTGGTTCCTCGCAGCTTTTACATATAAAGCTATGGCCCAGGATAATCCCAGGACTTCAGAAAGAAGGGAAGAAAAAACCATTATCATTAAAGGAGATAAAGAAGAGGGAGATGGTAAAACCGAAGAGATCGTGATCCGCAAGAAGGGAGATAAAGATGTAAACCTGTCTATACAGATTACTAAAGACAAAGTAATGATCAACGGGAAGCCACTGATAGAATTCAACGATGACAACGTGGTTATACATAAAAAACAGGTCATGATCCGCAATAAAAATCAGCAGTTTCAATTTCCCGGGCAACCCGGACAGGAGTTTAATTTTAATTTTGACAATGGCAGTGATGTAATGTTAGGGGTCTCCTCCGACAAAGCTGAAAAAGGGGTTATCATCAAAGAAGTTACTGCCGGAAGCGGGGCAGCCGCTGCCGGTTTGCAGGAAGGAGATATAATTCTTAAACTGGATAAAGCAAATATCAATTCGCCGCAGCAATTATTTGATGAGGTTAATAAAAAAGAACCGGGCGATGAGGTAAAGGTTACGTACAACCGCAATGGCAAAGAAAAAACGGTGAAAGCCAGGTTACAGGAAAGAAAAGAAAAAACTTTAAGTATGACGGCGCCGGGAGGAATGTACCGTTCTTTTTCTATGCCGGATAAAGAGATGGAAATGAACCAGCATTATATTGAAAAGATGGCCTCTGAAATGGCTATGCAGAGCCTTACCCAGGCAGGAGGATTTGGCCGCCCGCGCCTGGGCCTTGAAATCCAGGATACCGAAGACGAATCGGGAGTGAAAGTCTTGAATGTAGAAGCGGATTCTTATCCGGCCAAAGCGGGTATTGCTAAAGGAGATATTATTACTGAAATAGCAGGTAAGAAGGTGGTCAATACAGACCAGGCACGGGAAGCATTGGCCGACGTTGCCGGCAAATCTCTGTATAACGTGAAAGCCAATCGCAATGGCAGTTCAATGAGCTTTGACCTGAAAGTTCCTAAGAAACTTAAAACAGCAAAATTATAGGTTGAACTAACGCCTGCTTTACCGGGTCCGCCTTGTTTTGCCTACTTTTGCCAGGTGGAAATCCCTGCTAAATATGAAGTTGTTATAGGCTTAGAAGTGCATGCTCAATTGCAGACCCGCTCAAAAATCTTTTGTGGAGACAGCACTGCTTTTGGTGCTGCTCCCAATACACAGGTGAGTCCCATCTCGCTGGCACACCCGGGCACATTACCTAAAATGAATGCGGAAGTAATAACCCATGCTGTAAAACTTGGGTTGGCACTGGATTGCGAGATACAGTCTCACAACTACTTCGCCCGTAAAAATTATTTCTACCCTGATCTTCCCAAAGGATACCAGGTTACCCAACACACCTCTCCTGTTTGTACCGGTGGATTTATCAATGTGGGAAACGAGGGAGAGGAAAGGAAGATCAGGCTTAACCGGATTCACATGGAAGAAGATGCGGGAAAGAGCCTGCATGATGCAGACCCGGATTACACCTGTATAGACCTTAACCGCGCCGGGGTGCCCCTGCTTGAAATTGTATCAGAACCCGACCTGCGAAGTGGCGACGAAGCGTACGCTTACCTGGTAGAATTGAGAAGGATGGTACGCTGGCTGGAAGTATGCGATGGAAACATGGAAGAGGGAAGCATGCGCTGCGATGCCAATATTTCCATTCGTTTAAAAGGTGACCCTGTATTAGGCACCCGGGTAGAAGTAAAAAACCTAAACAGTATCCGGAATGTAAAGAGAGCCATAGAAATTGAAGCAGTAAGACTGGCAGAACTGGTTGAAAGGGGAAAGGAAATAGTGCAGGAAACCCGCAGTTATGATGCTGATAAGAATAATACATTTTCACTAAGAAGTAAAGAGGAAGCTCACGATTACCGGTATTTTCCCGAACCCGACCTTCCTCCCTTCCTGGTTACCACAGCTTTTATCAACGAGATTCGTCACCAGTTGCCCACCTTGCCGGCGGAATTAAAAACCAAATTTAGCCGCGACTATTCCTTAGGCGTATACGATGCCGACCAGATGACCACTGACCGGGAAACAGCACTTTTCTTTGAATCACTGGTAAGCGCAAACGCTTCACCTAAGTCTGCAGCCAACTGGATACAGGGACCTTTGCGAATCATCTGCGCGGAAACAAAGCACTTGTCTTCTTTACCCGTCAAAAGGTTGGCAGAATTAATCAACCTTGCAGAAACGGGTGTGGTCAGTTTCCAGGCAGCTTCTACCCGTCTTTTAAATGCAATGCTGCAAAACCCGGATAGCTCACCGCTGGAAATTGCTACAGAAATGCAGTTGTTGCAGGAGTCTGGCCAGGAGAGCCTGGAGGCCTGGGTAGATGAAGTACTGGCAAAGCTGCCGGAAAAAGTAAAAGAATACCGCAGCGGCAAAAAGGCACTGTTGGGTATGTTTGCCGGGGAAGTAAAAAAACTCAGCAAGGGAAAAGCTGATATGCAAACCGTAAATGAAATTTTGAGTATTAAATTAAATCAATAAAAAAGGAATTATGAAAAACATTATAAGCCTGTTGTTACTGGCAACAGTTTTTTCCTGTAAGAATGTACCTGAAGGCCAGTTCGCCGTGGAAGGAGAAGTAGCCAATGTCCCCGACCAGCAGGTTTACCTTGAACAATTATTTTTTAGCGAAAAAAATCCGGAAGTAGTAGATACCGGCAATATCGTAAATGGAAAATTTAAAGTTAAAGCGACCTCAACCGAAGAAGGACTTTACCGTATACGTATGGAAAAAAACCAGGGAGGATTCATCTTTATAAATGATACTAAAGAAATCAACTTTAAGGCAGATATGCATAATACTGAACTGTCAGGGCCTGTCTTTAATACCAGGGCCAACAGCTTACTTAAAAATTTCCTGGTGCAGCTTTCTTCTTTGAGTAATACCAGCAAACTGGAACAGGCTTCTCTTGATAGTGTAAAGCTGTTGAAAAATGACAGCCTTATCAATATGCAAAATGCCAGAATTGAAAAAGGCTCCGAACAGTTTAAAAAATACCTGGTGCATTTTATCGACTCAGTCTCGGATCCTGTCGTGGCCTTATTTGCTCTGGGTTATACCCGGGGTATTGATCCTAAAGAATTAAATTCTGCTGTAACGGGATTGTCTAAACGCTTTCCCGAGCATTCTTCCGTGGCTAAACTGGTAGAACAGTTTAAAGGCATCCTGGCTCAGAATGAGGGTAAGGCGGCCAACCCTGCCGGCGGTATCCCGGGTATAGGAAGTATGGCCCCGGACATTACGATGCCGGATGCCAATGGCAAACCTTTTTCGCTTAGCCAGTTAAAAGGTAAATATGTGCTTGTAGATTT
>JBKJUT010000312.1:0-19301 GCA_046590515.1 Ferruginibacter sp. | reverse complement strand
CCATAATACAATTTACTTAATAAACGTAACCGGGGAGTATCAGACTGTGCTTATTAAATACCCAGGCTGCGCTGAATTATACCGCCGCCGATGACATCGTCGCCTTCATAAAATACGGCACTTTGTCCGGGCGCTACTCCCTTTACATGCTCGTAGAAACGAACTTGTACACCATTTTCGTATGTAAATACGTTACTTAATCCACCTTTATCTTTATAACGGATTTTAGTAAGTGCTTCCATCCCGTCACTAACCCCTTCATATTTCATCCAGTTTAGCTGGTTTACATGCATTTCTGTCCGGTTCAGGTCATCTTCTTCGCCCAGCACCACGGTATTGGTTTCAGGAATGATTTCAGTTACAAAGGCAGGTTTTCCCAGGGCTATATCCAGTCCTTTCCTTTGGCCAACCGTATAAAATGGATAACCTTTGTGGCTTCCCAGGATTTTGCCTTTGGTATCTACAAAATTGCCGCCTGCTACTTTTTCTTCGAGGCCTTCCACCCGGCGTTTCAGAAACCCCCTGTAATCATTATCCGGTACAAAACAGATCTCGTAACTCTCATTCTTTTTAGCCAGTTCCGCGTAGCCGAAATCGTGAGCCATCTGGCGGATTTCAGTTTTGCGGTAAGTGCCAAGCGGCAACAAGGTCCTTTTCAGCAGGTCTTGCTGTAAACCCCACAGGGCATAGCTTTGGTCTTTTGTATCATCTATTCCTTTGCGTATAAAAAACCTGCCGTTGCTATGCTGGTGCACCTGGGCATAATGGCCGGTAGCTATGAAATCGCAACCTAATGCATCTGCGCGCTTCAGTAATGCCCGCCATTTAATATGCGTATTACACATTACGCACGGGTTAGGTGTTCTGCCTGCTATATATTCTTCCACAAAATTCTCGATCACAAAATCCCCGAATTCTTCCCTGATATCCAGGATGAAATGCGGGAAGCCATGTTGAACCGCGGCCTGGCGGGCATCATTAAAGCTATCAATATTACAGCAGCCGGTCTCCTTTTTACCTGTGGTGCCGCCACTGCTGGCATAATCCCAGGTTTTCATGGTGATCCCAATTACATCATACCCTTCTTTGTGGAGCATTAAGGCAGCTACTGTGCTGTCTATACCTCCACTCATTGCCATTAATACTTTGCCTTTTTTGCTCATATCCTTAAACTTCGATGCAAATATACGCAAACCCTGACTGAACGAGGGATGGTGCCACACCTCCAGGCAGATTTTGTGCGGATTTCACAATTAATTATTAAAATCTCTTCTCTTTTTTACTGTAAGCTATTTTTACTTTTCCCTTACTTTGTGGTTATGCAACAATATCTTGATCTTTTACAGCATATTATTGATAATGGTGCCGATAAAAGTGACCGCACCGGTACTGGTACCCGTAGTGTCTTTGGTTACCAGGCGCGCTTCGACCTGGCAAGGGGCTTTCCTATGGTAACAACCAAAAAACTGCATTTAAAAAGTATCATTTATGAATTATTATGGTTTTTAAAAGGCGACACCAATATTGGTTATTTAAAAGAACACGAGGTACGTATATGGGATGAGTGGGCCGATAAACAGGGTAACCTGGGCCCGGTTTATGGCAAACAATGGCGCAGTTGGGAAGGGGCCAACGGGGTAGAAGTAGACCAGGTGAAGGAAGTGATCCACCAGCTCACCACGAATCCTGATAGCCGGAGAATAATTATCAGTGCCTGGAATGTAGCAGATTTGCCTAAAATGAAATTAATGCCCTGCCATTGTTTATTCCAGTTTTATACCTCCCCGGCAGGCAATAAAGGTAAACGCAGGTTAAGTTGCCAGTTATACCAGAGAAGTGCGGATGTATTCCTGGGAGTGCCTTTCAATATAGCTTCTTATGCTTTACTGACTATGATGATTGCCCAGGTAGTAGATATGGAGCCAGGTGATTTTATTCATACTTTCGGCGATGTGCACCTGTACAATAATCATTTCGACCAGGCGCGTCTGCAATTAAGCCGCTCACCTTTTCCGTTACCTGTCATGAAAATCAATCCTCAAATCAACAGTATCTTTGATTTTTCTTTTGAAGATTTTGAATTAACAGGTTATGAAAGTCACCCGGCAATAAAAGCACCCGTAGCTGTATAACTTCATCACCTGGTCAATCACCACCTAATTCTAATTTAATGATTTCATTAATCGTAGCGGCTGCCAGCAACAATGCAATCGGAAAGGAAGGCCAACTGCTATGGCACCTGCCTAAAGACCTGAAATTTTTTAAAAACACTACCTGGGGTCACCCGGTTATTATGGGGCGGAAAACTTTTGAAGCTGTAAATAAGCCTTTGCCTGGGCGGACCAATATTGTGATCACTTCCAACCGGGAGTGGCAATACCCAGGGGTTATTGTATGTGGCTCACTGGAAGAGTCTTTGCAACATGCACGGGCAACCCATGTGTCTGAAATTTTTATTATTGGTGGTGGGGAAATATACCGGCAATCGATGGATATAGCAGACCGTGTGTACCTGACCCGGGTGCATGCAAATCTGGATGGTGATACTTTTTTTCCGGATATGGATGAGAGTTGGAAACTGGAAGAGAATATAGATTTCGGCACAGACGGGAAACATGCCTATCCATTCAGCATTCAAACCTGGGACAGGAAGAACCCGGCTTTATAAATCATTATGTATTCGTCACTGCAACTGGCAAAGAAATTTATTAATTATTACTGGCATGCGGCCAATAGTAAAGGCCACGGGGTGCATTCTCCATTTGTCTTTGACTTTATTACATCTGTGTTGAACGACAGGCAGGTTTATCCCGTATACCGCAAGATGGAGACCCGGCGCAGGGAATTATTAAAAAGCAAAAAGCGGGTTACTGTGCAGGACTTCGGTGCCGGATCAGCGGTTATTAAAACTTCTTCCCGGGTAGTTGGCTCCATGGCTGGGTCTTCATTAAAACCCCGCAAGTATGCCCGGCTGTTATACAGGCTGGCCAGGCATTATAAAATAAATCACATTATCGAACTGGGCACTTCTTTTGGCGTAACAACCGGTTACCTCGCTGCAGCAGCAACCGGCAAGGTGTACACGTTAGAAGGCGCTCCTGCCATTGCAAAAATTGCCCGTGAAACTTTCAGTCAATGCGGACTGGATAATATTGAACTGGTAGAAGGAGAATTCTCGCAAACCCTACTTCCCTTATTGGATAAGGTTTCACCGGGAATGGTATTTATTGATGGAAACCACAGGTACCAGCCCACCCTCGATTATTTCAATACATTTATCAGCACCGGCAATACTTCAATGCTGCTGGTATTTGATGACATTCACTGGAGTGCCGAAATGGAGGCCGCCTGGGAGATAATAAAAGTCCACCCCGCCGTAACCATTACCATAGACCTCTTCTTCATTGGTATTGTGTCCTTGCGGGCAGAAAGTAAAGTGAGGCAGCACTTCCTTATCAGATTTTAATTTTACCTATCTTAGATGCAATAATAACAACATGAAAATTGGTGTATTAAAAGAATCCTTTCCAGAAACCCGTGTTTCATTACTGCCTGAACACGTGGTGCTGTTAAAAAAATGGAAAGTAGATGTATTGGTAGAAAAAGGTGCGGGTGAACTGGCTTTTGCAAAAGATGAAAAATATGTGGAAGCCGGGGCAGAAACCGTTTCACGAAACGAAGTGTTGATACAATCTGATCTGGTACTAACTGTCAATAGTCCTTCAGAAGTTGATATTGAAAGCCTGGGTGGAAAGATATTGCTCGGTTTATTTCAACCCTTACATTATCCTGCGCGGATAAAAGATTGGTCTTCCCGAAACATAACTGTCTTCAGTATAGATATGTTACCCCGTACCACGAGGGCACAAAGCATGGATGTTTTGAGTAGCCAGGCTAATATTGCAGGTTACAAAGCAGTCCTGGAAGCTTCCAATTTATTTCCTAAATATTTTCCCATGTTTATGACAGCGGCAGGCACAATCCCACCAGCCAAGGTACTTATCCTGGGTGCAGGAGTTGCGGGCCTGCAGGCCATTGCTACCGCGAAGAGATTAGGTGCTGTAGTAGAAGTATTTGATACCCGCCCGGCAGTCAAGGAAGAAGTAATGAGTCTCGGCGGAAAATTTATTGAAGTGGAAGGGGCGGCAGATGCAGCCAGTGCCGGCGGCTATGCAGTAGAACAGACAGAAGAATTTATGCAAAGGCAAAAAGCACGTATAGCAGAAAGTGTTGCCAAATCAGATATCGTAATAACCACTGCCCAGATTCCAGGTAAGAAAGCACCCGTACTTGTGTCGAAGGAAATGATGGAAGCCATGAAAAACGGTTCTGTTATTATAGACATGGCTGCAGCAACCGGAGGGAATACAGAACTGACCAAAAATGATGAAACCGTGCGTTTTAACGGGGTAAGTATTGTGGGAAACTCCCGGCTTCCCGGTTCAATGCCAAGTGATGCGAGCAAATTATACGGTAAGAACATCTGTAACTTTTTGCAATTACTCATAACGGCAGAGGGTAACCTTAATCTCAATTTTAAAGATGACCTCGTATCCGGAACCTGCATTGCCCACGAGGGAGCAATTACAAACGAGCGTGTACGTGAGTGCTGAAGGTGAACAGAAAATGAAGAATAATTTAAATACAAGCATATGAATATCCTCGATTGGATAAACCTGAACCAGCAGATCATTTATATTGTTATTTTAATGGTGTTTGTAGGTATTGAAGTAATAGGAAGGGTGCCCAGCGTGCTGCATACCCCGTTAATGAGTGGCGCTAATGCCATTCACGGGGTAGTAATAATCGGGGCTATCATTGTGATGGGTAAAGCCTCAACCGGTAACTACCTTGCTCTTGGCCTGGGTTTCCTGGCCGTAGTGCTTGGCACATTAAACGTAGTCGGTGGTTTTGTAGTAACCGACAGGATGCTTGAAATGTTCAAAGCAAAGAAAAAATAATTATACCAAAAGGGTTTTCACCAACTGCCAAATTATGAATCTTAGTATACTTACATTGCTTTACCTGGTGGCTTCTGTAACATTCATCATTGGTTTAAAAATGTTATCGCATCCGTCCACTGCCCGCCGGGGAAACCTGATCGCCGCCTTTGGTATGGGCCTGGCCATTTTGGGAACCATTTTCCTTTATAAAGAAGATGGAACAGGATTAGGCAACCGTGGCTTTATATTCAGTGCATTATTGGTAGGTGGAATCATTGGATGGATGGCTGCCATGAAAGTAAAGATGACAGCTATGCCGGAAATGGTAAGTCTGTTTAATGGTATGGGTGGTGCCTGTGCCATGCTTATTTCACTTATTGAATTTAATCATCTACATGAACTGGCTGTGAGCAGTAACGCGGTTGACTTTTCGGAGGCGGTGGCTGGTGGCCATTACCTGGCTATAGCAGCCGGCCTTGTAATTGGTAGTGTGTCTTTTGCCGGTAGCATGGTGGCTTACCTGAAATTGAGTGGCAGGCAAAAAGATATAAGTTTTAAAGGCCAGCATATTTTTAATATGGTCATGCTGGTGTTGGTTATTGTGGCCGCCATTCTTACCTATAATGCAGAAGTAACCCAGTCACATTATTATTTTTACGCAACGCTTGCCCTTTCACTCGTGTACGGGATATTCTTCGTGTTACCTATCGGTGGGGCAGACATGCCAGTGGTGATTTCCCTGCTTAATTCATTTACCGGTGTGGCTGCAGCAAGTGGTGGCTTCATGTATGATAATAAAGTAATGCTGACAGGTGGTATCCTCGTAGGTGCAGCAGGTACATTGCTCACGATACTTATGTGCAAGGCCATGAACCGGAGCCTGCTGAATGTAGTCATCGGCTCTTTTGGTGGGAATGCAGCGGCAGCTGGTGTGGCCGGTGAGCAGGGACATTTCAAAGAAATTTCCCTTAATGATGCTGCTACTGTGATGAGTTATGCCAACAAGGTCTTAATTGTCCCCGGTTATGGATTGGCTGTAGCCCAGGCCCAGCATACCTGCCATGAACTTGAAAAAATACTGAATGAAAAAGGGGTTGAAGTAAAATATGCCATTCACCCCGTAGCAGGACGGATGCCCGGCCATATGAATGTATTGCTGGCCGAAGCAGATGTGTCTTACGAAAAGCTGTTGGAGATGGAGCAGGCCAATGAGGAATTCCGGAATTGTGACGTGGTGCTGGTGCTGGGTGCCAATGATGTGGTTAACCCTGCTGCTAAAAAGGATCCGGCTTCTCCTATATATGGTATGCCTATACTTGAAGTGGAACAGGCAAAAACAGTGATTGTGAACAAACGAAGTATGAAACCGGGCTATGCGGGTATTGAAAACGACCTGTTCTTCCAGCCCAAAACTTCTATGTTATTTGGTGATGCCAAAAAAGTTTTACAGGATATCTGTGCTGAAATTAAAAATGTGTAACGTTTACTTTGGAACAGCCTTTACCACCGGAACTGATCAGCAGCCTGCAGCATGTAACAGGTTTTGATGAAGCCGGTTTTTTAGCGGCTCACCAGGTCCATAAAAAAGTCACTTCCATCCGGGTCAATCCCTTCAAAAAATATTATAGTGGATCAACACAAGATAAAGTTCCCTGGAGTACACAGGGCTATTATCTTCCGGGCCGCCCTTCTTTTACTTTAGATCCTGCTTTTCATGGCGGTGCCTATTATGTACAGGAAGCAAGTTCCATGTTTCTCGAGGAAGCACTCAGGCAGACTGTCGACCTAAGTCAACCATTAAAATTGCTTGACCTTTGCGCTGCACCTGGTGGAAAATCTACTTTGATACAGTCAGTTATTTCCAATGAAAGTTTATTGGTAAGTAATGAACTGGTAAAAACCAGGGTAAATGTCCTGGCGGAAAATATTACCAAGTGGGGTATGCCAAATGTAGTGGTAACGAATAACCAGGCGTCGGATTTTCAACGCCTGGCCGGTTTCTTTGATGTGGTAGTGGTTGACGCGCCTTGTAGTGGCAGCGGGCTATTTCGTAAAGATGAAAAAGCAATAAATGAATGGAGTGTAAAAAACGTAACTATGTGCGCAGCCCGGCAGCACAAAATCCTGGATGAAATTTTACCTGCCTTGAAAAATAGCGGGATATTGATTTACGCTACCTGTTCATATTCAGAAGAAGAAAATGAATTCATAAGCGATCAGCTTGCTGCATTGGGGATGGAAAGCCTTCCACTGCAACTGGATCCTGCCTGGCAGATAGTGGAAACATTTTCCGCTACACATAAAGCCCATGGTTACCGGTTTTATCCTGATAAATTACAAGGGGAAGGGTTTTATATTTCCGTTTTCAGGAAACCAGGTATTCCAGGTAGTGAGATAAAGATACCACGCAATAAATTTAAACAGGTAGCTGCTGCTGTACAGGAGAAAATTGAACCTTATATAATCGGTGCAGCTAATTATACTTTTATAGACTGGATGGGAGAGGTGCTCGCTTTTCCTGCAAGTCAACTTTCCAGCCTGTTACAATTGCAATCTGTACTCTATATTAAAAAGGCGGGCATAAATATGGGTGCAATAAAAAATGAACTCGTCCCTGATCATGAACTGGCAGTGAGCATTTTATTGGAGCCAACTGCACCATGTGTTGAGCTTGGTAAAGAAAACGCGTTGGATTATTTACGCCGGAAAGACATTGTAATAGGTAATGTTCCCAAAGGATGGCTGGTAGTACGTTATGAAAGTATCAGCCTTGGCTGGATTAAAAATATCGGTCAACGTATTAATAATTATTATCCTAAAGAGTGGCGTATACTTAACAAGTAGCTGATAAATTTAACCAACTAATTTCTGCATCTTTGCCACTATAAATTTGGTCCGATGAAAAATATATTTTTAATACTCCTGCTGCTGCCTTTGTTTGCCCTCGCCCAGACAAAACCCCTCGTGTTGCAGGGTTCCGGTGCTGACCAGTACCTGGTACATACCACCGGTCCTAAAGAAAGCTTTTACAGTATTGGAAGGATATACAACATCAGCCCAAAAATAATGGCGCCTTACAACCGGCTGGAACTTGAAAAAGGATTGACTATTGGTCAGCAGGTGAGGATCCCATTGAATGAAGTAAATTTTTACCAGGGGAGTGAAGTAGAGAGTGATATAGTCTTGATACCCTTATACCATGTAGTCAAACCAAAGGAAAACCTGAATAACCTGGGAACCCCGGTTTCAAAAGTGCCGGCGCGTACACTGGTGAAGTGGAATAAATTACGCAGTGAAACAATTGCCCCCGGGAGCAAATTGATCGTTGGATTTTTAATGGTTAAAAAAGATCTTTCCCCGCTGGTTGCAAATGCCGCAGACTATGCCTGGGTTACAAAAGAAGAAACTGTTACTTCTAATGAAAAAAAGGATCCTGTTTCCAGTGATATAGTTAAAAAATCAGAGATGCCGTCTGCCCCGGTAATAAAGGAAAAACCGAAAGAAATGCCGGCACCTGTAGAAGTTGTGAAAGCAGCGCCACCAGTGGTGAAAACGGTGGTACCAGTTGTGAAGGAGCCTGCTCCGGATAGACAAGGAGGGGTATTCAAAGGCCTGTTTCAAAAACAAATGGGTAACAGAACGTTGAAAGAAGAGCAGGGAGAAGCTGGTGTTTTTAAAAGCACGAGCGGGTGGGATGACGGGAAATACTACTGCCTGCAAAATACAGCACTGGCAGGTACGGTTATTAAAATAACAAACCCTGTCAATCAAAAATTCGTGTATGCCAAGGTGTTAGATGTTATTCCTGATATCAAGCAGAATGATGGGATACTTATCCGCCTGAGCAATGCCGCAGCCAGTGAACTGGGTGTACTTACTGATAATTTTACGTGTGTATTAAATTATTAATCTTAAATAATATGAAACAATTATTTCTTTGTATGTCCCTGGCGTTATCCGGATTTTTTACAGTGGCCCAGGTTGATACACGAGACATTGTACCCGATAAAGTCGCAACTCCGGTAAAATCAGCCAGGCAACCAGCTGTGGTATACGGGCAGGTATCAGGCAGTGATTTCAAAGTAGAAAAAATGTTACCGGCGACACCGGTTAAGAATCAGGAAAAAACAGGTAGCTGCTGGTCGTTTTCAACCACTTCCTTAATAGAAAGCCAGGCATTAAAAACGAGCGGTGTAGAACTTGATCTCAGCGAATGGTTTACTGTTCGTAATATATATCTCGAGAAAGCGAGGAACTATATCCTGCGCCAGGGCCATGCACAATTTGGTGAAGGAGGACTTGGGCACGACCAGATCCGGGCAATTGCAACCTATGGAGCCATCCCGGAAGAAGCTTATAGTGGGTTAAGTATGAATATGGCAGAACATGACCATTCCTCTTTTGCCAACGACCTTAAAGCCTACCTCGATACAGTATTAAAAAGCCGGCCCCTTGCGGCCAACTGGATAGATGGATACACGGGGATGCTCAATAAGATTATGGGTACCCCACCGGAAAGTTTTTATTATAAGAATAAAAAATATACTCCTTTAACTTTTGCAAAGGAGGTGGTGAAATTTGATAAGGAGGATTATATAAACTTAACATCTTTCACGCATCATCCTTATTATAGTTCCTTCGTGCTGGAAGTTCCCGATAATTTCAGCAGCGGATCATATTATAATCTGCCGGTTACAGATTTGATAGAAGTTGTAAAAACCGCGGTGCAGAATGGATATAGTGTAATGTGGGATGCAGATGTGTCCAACCCTGGTTTTAAACCGCAGGCAGGTTATGCATTAAACCTGGGCAGTGCCGGTAAGCCATTAGTTAAAAATGCAATAAATACTTCACAGGAAAGTCCCTGGAATCCTGCCACCAGGCAACAGTTATTTGAAAACCTCAGCACCCAGGATGATCACCTGATGCATATCATAGGTTTAAGCAAAAGCGCCGATGGCAAAACATTTTTTGTGGTAAAAAATTCATGGGGAGCCACGGGGCCGTATAATGGATTGATAAATGTATCTGAGGCCTACTTTGCTATAAATACAATCAGCCTGGTACTGCCAAAGCAGGCTCTTTCTAAATCATTGCTTGATAAATTAAAATAGTATTTTAAATAACCGGTTCGCCTGCCTATTGCGGCAGGCGTTTTTATTTAAAGCGGTATCCACGTAAAAAATCTGTTACTGCCATTTGCTTTTTACCCTGCAATTGCAATGTCAGAATATCCATATAACCATCGTTACAGGCGAAGCGCATGAAATTTTTATTATCGGTGAACAATACACCCGGTGGGTGTGTAACGGGTTCTGCCAGCTTTAATGCATTGTAAATTTTTAAAGTTTTTCCATCAAGATACGTATATGCGCAAGGGTTAGGTGACAATCCCCTGATGAGATTATGTACTTCTTCTACGGGTTTCGACCAATCTATTTCCCCGGTAGCCGTAAAAAGTTTTGGCGCATGTGACACAGTGCCAGCAACCGCCTGTGGCACTTCGGTTAAGGTAGATGAGGCCAACCCTTCAAGGGTTTTCAATAAAAGGTCAGCACCTGCATCTTTCATCCGGTCATGGAGCTCACCCGCGGTTTCATTATCACCTATTGGTATTTCCTGCTGTAATAAGATGTCGCCTGTATCAATTTCATGCTTTAATTTAAACGTAGTAACCCCCGTTACTTTTTCGCCGCGGATAATAGCCCAGTTAATTGGTGCGGCCCCGCGGTATTGAGGTAATAATGATCCATGTACATTAAGCGTGCCCATGGGCGGCATATTCCAGACTAATTCCGGCAACATCCGGAAAGCCACCACTACCTGCAGATCCGCTTTTAACCCGCGCAATTGCATGATAAAGTCCGGGTCTTTTAATTTTCCAGGTTGCAATACCAACAATCCGTGCGTCAACGCATATTTCTTTACTGCACTTTGTTGAACTTCCATCCCCCGGCCGGCGGCCCTATCCGGCGCCGTTATTACAGCTACTATTTGCAAACCGTTTTCTACCAGTTTATGCAGGGAGGCGGCCCCAAAATCAGGGGTGCCCATAAATATGATGCGAAGTTCCTGTAATGACTTTTCCATCTGCTTTAATTAAAATCGGGATATAACAGGTATTTTTTCCTGATCTGCATGAACTTTTTAAGTCCCGGTTCCCAGCTTTTGCGGATATCTTTTTCTTTCATCCCGCATTTAACCTGGCTCATTAACCTGTCATTTCCTGCAAGTTTATTGAAAAACTTATTAGCAAGGAAGAATGAATCTTTTCCTGGGAATAATTTATAAGCATCCAGCAGGTAGCCCAACTGGATTTTGCCATCCACCTTATTCAAAACTTCTTTCTCTGGTCCTGATATATCCCAGCCATGGCATTCCTGGTAAAAACATTTGCTGCTTTTGGAGCCTGAATTGGGTTTAGGCGTAAAGGTAAATAAGTGCGCCGGCAGGGATGGATGCCCAAAATATTGAAAAGGTTTATCTGTACCCCGCCCTTCACTCATTACAGTACCTTCAAAAAAGCAAGTTGAGGGATACCAATATATAGCTGCCATTTCCCGCAGGTTTGGTGAAGGGGCAACCGGCAGGCGGTACAAAGTATTGTGATCATATCCCGCGTTTTTGATTACCTGGAAATGAAAAGGCGTATCTATGGAATTATGGGCATTTTTATAATATGCATAAGTATTGTTGGCGGCGGGTGTCAGCCATTTTTCTCCGGCGATCATAAAAGCATATTCGCCTAACGTCATGCCATAAACGACAGGGATCGGTTGCATGCCAATGAAAGAACGGAAGTTTGGTTCCAATACGGGTCCGTCCACATAGAATCCATTTGGGTTAGGCCTGTCCAATAAAAGCAGGGGCACTTTATTTTCGAAAGCTGCTTCCATATATTCCTGGAGTGATGAAATAAAAGTATAAAAACGCACCCCCACGTCCTGGATGTCAAAAATGAGTATATCCACTCCTTTTAAGTCTGCCGGTGTGGGCTTTCGGTGTTTGCCATATAAACTGATAACCGGTATCCCTGTTTTCCGGTCAATGCCGTCCTCTACATGTTCGCCGGCATCGGCCGTACCCCTGAAACCATGCTCAGGCCCGAATATCTTTACAACTTTTATCCCTGAACTCTGCAAAGTATCTACCAGGTGGGTATTTTTTACCATAGAAGTCTGGTTAGCAAACACAGCTACCCGCTTCCCCTTAAGCATCGGTAAATAAACCTGCATACGCTCAGCACCTGGAACTACAGTCGAACTTCCCTCTTTTTTTACCTGTCCCTCTGCACTCAAAGAATTTTGTAAAAGCATGGCACAAAGTATGCGGGTTAAATATTTCATCGGATAAAGTTGGGTATTCTTTTTTAATTCTACTTCTAAAGTTTTATTAATTAACCAGGCTAAACTTTTAATTTTGCGCACTGGGTATTAATCGCCCGGTAATTAAATAACAAAATCAAAAAAAATCAGTTTATGAAGCAGGTAAAAGAAGGTGATGTAGTGAAAGTACATTATACAGGTAAACTCGCCAGTGGCGAACAGTTTGATTCTTCCGCCGGAAGAGAACCCCTGGAATTTACGGTGGGCGCCGGCCAGATGATCCGTGGATTTGATGCAGCCTTACCGGGAATGAATGTGGGCGATAAGAAAACCATTACTATTGCGGCAGAAGATGGTTATGGGGAAAGAAATGATGATGCGGTTATAGAATTTCCTAAGGAAAATATACCGGAAGATATGAAGCTTGAACCTGGTATGAGTCTCACGCTCAGCAACCAGGAGGGGCAGCCTGTTCCGGTTGTGGTAAAAGAAATTAAAGATGAGGTAGTAATTCTTGATGCAAATCACTTTCTTGCCGGGCAGGAATTGGTCTTCGATATAGAATTAGTTGAAGTTATAGAAGATTAAATCTGCATAAAATGATATGAGGCCCCATTTTACATGGGGCTTTTACTTTTCTGATAAATACAGTTATTCAGGAATGAACTTCTCTTACTAAGTTTGTAAAAAAAAGATGAAGATAGATACAGCAGGGTTGGTAGATCGCTTCATGCGCTATGTGCAGGTGGATACCCAGAGTGATCCACTCAGCCCCAATTTTCCTTCTACAGAAAAACAGAAAGACCTTTCGAAGATATTACGCGATGAACTGTTAGAAATGGGTCTTAAAGATGTAACGCTTGATGAATTTGGTTATGTCTATGCCACCATTCCTTCTAACAGTACCAAGAGCCACGTACCTGTCATTGCTTTCTGTTCCCATGTAGATACGGCGCCGGATTGCAGTGGCACAGGTGTAATCCCCATCTTACATAAAAATTACGATGGCCATGAAATCGTATTGCCAAATGATAAAAACCGGGTGTTACGCTTAGACGATTCAGCCTATCTGAAGGAACACCTGGGTGAAGATATTATTACTGCCAGCGGTGATACCCTGCTGGGTGCTGATGATAAAAGCGGTGTGGCTGTTATTATGCAAATGGTTAAATCCTTAATAGAGGATCCTTCCATCATCCATGGTGAAATAAAAGTGGTATTTACGCCTGATGAAGAAGTAGGCAAGGGCACGGCAAAGATTAATATGAAAAAGCTGGGGGCAGAATTTGGATATACGCTTGACGGTGGAGAGGCCGGCAGCCTGGAAGATGAAACTTTCAGCGCCGATGGAGCTACGATAACTATTCATGGTGTTATTGCACATCCCGGGTATGCCCTCAATAAACTGGTGAACGCAATGAAGGTTGCAGGCGCTGTATTGGATGCCCTGCCAAAAAATGAATGGAGCCCCGAAACCACTGAAAAAAGAGAAGGCTTTGTGCATCCCGTGGGCCTGAGCGGAATCGCGGAAAAAACTTCTATAAGTTTCATCGTAAGAGATTTTACCACAGAAGGACTAACTGCTCATCATGCCCGGTTAAAAAAACTGGCAGAGAACGTCGTGGAAAATTTCCCGGGGGCCAGCATGGAATATACTCAACAGGAACAATACCGCAACATGAAGGAGGTACTTGATAAATTCCCCCAGGTGGCTGCTTATGCCGCCGAAGCTATCAGGCGTGCAGGCTTAACGGTTACTACTGAAAGTATCCGTGGCGGTACAGATGGCAGCCGTTTAAGTTTTATGGGTCTGCCTTGCCCGAATATTTTTACAGGTATGCAGAATATTCATAGTAAACTTGAATGGATCGGCACTAAGGATATGGTGAAAGCCACTGAAAGCCTTTTGCACCTGGTACAGGTATGGGAGGAAAAGAGTAATTAAAAATATTAATAATCATTATATGCCGGCACCGGCTTTTAAACTTCAGTATGCCATATAAAAAACAACAACATCCTTTTGTAGTTCCTACTACTGATGGAAAATTAATCGAAGAACATGTGGGGCTTGCCACTACCGGCGATAAAGGTATCAGTATTGCCCATATGGTAGCGCCACCCGGTTGGAGTGAACCGTTTCAGAATCCTGAATTTGATGAATACACCCTGGTGAGCCGCGGCAAAAAAATGTTTGAAGTGGATGGGGAAGAGATTGAAGTCAGCGCAGGCCAAAGTATTCTGATACATAAAGGCAGCCGGGTACGTTACAGTAATCCTTTTGAAGAAGACTGTGAATACTGGAGTGTATGCCTGCCGGCTTTTTCAATTGATAGCGTAAACCGGGAAGCGGAATAGCAACATGTTCGTCTTTTGTATACATCTTAACATATTATTTTGCAGCGTTTAGCGATTGTTTTGTTTTCTTGCACTGCACCTAATAACTATTAAGTATTTAAATCCAGTTCATGTTCGACATTTTTTTGCAGGTTGATACCTTAAATACGGGCGCCCCGGGCGCAAAAGTAGAGTCTGTTTGGTCATTACTCAGCCGAGGCGGGCCATTAATGATTCCCCTGGGATTGTTGTTCGCTTTCGCAGTTTATTTTTTTATTGAAAGATTGATGGTGGTTAGAAAGGCAGGAAAAATTGACCAGAATTTCATGAGCATTATCCGGGATCATATTGTAAACGGAAACGTATCTGCTGCCCGCAGTTTATCAAAAAACACCAATACGCCTTTGGCACGAATGATCGATAAAGGAATTCAACGTATCGGTAAACCAATTGATGCTATTGAAAAAAGTATGGATAACGTGGGTAAACTGGAAATGTACAAGATGGAAAAAAATCTCAGCATACTTTCAGTAATTGCCAGGATAGCCCCGCTCTTCGGTTTCGTGGGAACCATTGTAGGACTGGTACTTTTACTGAAAGAATTTGCTACTATCAGTAATCCTTCAATCAGCCAGATTGCTGATGCTATGTATATCAAATTGATTACTTCGGCCACGGGATTAATAATCGGTATGCTGGCATACCTGGGATACAGTTACCTGGATACCCAGATAAACCGGACAGGCAACATGATGGAAGCTGCCAGCAGTGAATTTATAGATATTCTGCAGGAGCCTACCAGGTAATGGCACTGCGTAATTAAGCTGAAACACGGCCTTTAACTGTTACATGTTATTATGAGTTTACGAAAAACAAAATTGCGGGCAGAACATTCCGAGGTAGACACTGGTCCGCTGAATGATATTTTATTCATCCTGTTGATGTTCTTCCTGATGATCTCTACGTTGGCCAATCCTAACGTGATTAAGATGAGTGTACCCAGGGCAAAAAGCGATACCAAACAAAAGCAAAGTGTAGTGGTAAGTGTGAATAAAGATAAACAACTATTTGTGGGAGCCCGGAGAATAGAGGCAGATTCTCTTGAGTCGGTATTACGTAAATATATTAACCAGGGCGACAGTATCAAACCTGCTGTAGTTATCAATGCCGATTCAGTAGCACAATGGGGAGAGATAGTCCGTGTAATGAAGATAGCGCGTAAGTTAGGAGCTACTACTTCAGCTACAGTAACGGGAAGTGAATAATTATTTCTGCCAGGCTAACACCATCCTGTCTTTGCCATGCAGGTCCTTCATGGTTTTGCCATGGTAACCATTATCATTAAAATGCGACAATACCTGGTTAGCGAATCGTTCATGAGTTTCCACCAGGATTTTTCCTCCTTCCCTTAAATGCTGTTTGCCAAAAGCTGCCAGTTTTTCATAGAAAACAATAGGCATGTCATTGTCAACAAATAAAGCCACACCAGGTTCAAACTCTGTTACGTTTTTTTGCATAGAAGGCAACTCAGACCAGGGGATGTAGGGAGGGTTGCTGGTTAACAGGTCGTACATGCCTAATTGTGACCAGTTATCTTCATCCAGGAAATCCATCACAATAAATTCAATTTGGGTATTATGGTCCTGTGCATTTTCACGCGCTACAGAAACTGCCGCGTGGCTTATGTCTAACGCTGTAATAACAGCATCCTGATTCTTGAATTTAATCGCAACCGGGATACAACCACTTCCGGTACCAATATCTAACACTGCTTCCTTTGTGCCCAGCAATTGCAACGCAGCCCTTACCAGTTCCTCCGTTTCGGGCCTTGGAATAAGTACAGCAGGTGAAACTTTAAGAGTCAGGCCGCAAAACTCCGTCTCGCCGGTAATGTATTGAACAGGTGTATGTATTAATAATTTATCAAGACTGCTATTCAACAGCCCTACCAATTTTTCAGCCGGTTTTGTCCCTGGTTCCATAATAATATCGGAACGTGACAATCCCCCAAAATGCTGGAATATAATGGCAGTGATGGAAGCTGCCTCACCAGGTGTATAAATCTTTTGAAGTTCTAAAAGGTATTTCCTGTAAAGCTCTTTGATAGTCATCGGGCAAACTTACTTTATTTTTGCTTCCTTATTTTTGCACCTTGCCAGAACATGACACATATATGCGCCGATGTATTCAACTGGCGTTGTTGGGTGCGGGCCAGGTGGCGCCTAACCCTATGGTAGGTGCAGTATTGGTATATGGCGACCAGGTAATTGGAGAAGGATATCACCGGCAATTTGGCCAGCCACATGCAGAGGTTAACTGTTTTCAAAGTGTTTCAACTGAACACACCTGTCATATTTCCGAAAGTACACTGTATGTTTCTCTCGAGCCTTGTGCCCACTATGGGAAAACGCCACCTTGTACTAACCTGGTTATTGCAAATAAAATAAAAAAGGTGGTCATCGGTTCACGTGATCCTTTTGAAGAAGTGAACGGAAAAGGAATTATTGCTTTACAACAGGCAGGCATAAATGTAATTTCTGGAGTGCTTGAAAAAGAATGCAACCACCTTAACCGGCGCTTTTTTACATTTCATCAAAAGCAGCGGCCTTACGTTATCCTGAAATGGGCACAAAGTAATGATGGTAAAATTGGTGGTAATGAAAAAAGGGTGCAGATCAGCCGCCCCCAAGCCAATTTATTAGTGCACAAGTGGCGGAGCGAAGAAGCCGCCATTATGGTAGGAACCAGGACAGCCTTGCTGGACAATCCCTCTTTAACGAACAGGCTATGGAGCGGTAAACATCCATTACGGATTGTTCTGGATCGTAATCTTGTGCTTCCAGCTTCACATCAATTGCTGCAGGATGAATTTCCGACAATGGTGCTGAACAATAATAAATCTGGCGGGGAAGGGAACAAAACATTTCACTGCCTGGAAAGCCAGGATGTGGTGGCAGAAACCCTGCGATTACTTTTCCGTGAAAATATTATTTCACTCCTGGTTGAAGGAGGTGCCCGTTTATTAAACTCATTTATTGAAAGCGGGAAGTGGGATGAGGCCCGTGTTATTACAAATCCTGACCTGTATATTGAAGGCGGAACTGTTGCACCGGTATTGCCCATACAAACTGCAACGCTCAGTCAGGTAGGAGAAGATGAAATCAGGTTTTATAAAAATGAAACTTGTCTATGATTTTCCTGTTTGCAAGTATCGTGCTTACTACATTTTTGGCCGTAGCATTTAAGATCTGTCACCGGCTCAACATTGATTCTTTTCAGGCAATTGTTTTTAATTATTTGACTTGTATTGTCATAGGACTGGTAATGGGAGGCAGTAAACAAATCATCAATGCCGCCAGTTTTAAATGGTTCCCGTGGGCTCTGCTCCTGGGATCCCTGTTCATTATTTTTTTTAACCTGACTGCCCTTACAGTACGTGTAGCCGGGATTGCTGTAGCTTCAGTGGCAACAAAATTGTCACTCATTATTCCATTTATATTTTCATTGATATATTATGGTGAAAAGGCGGGAATTGTAAAATGGGCCGGGGTGATACTGGCCCTGTTATCGGTGATACTTACCTGTTGGCCTTCTGTGAAAAATAATAATGAGGGAGTTTCAAAACTGCTTAGGTTTATTTTGATCTCCGCAGTTTTTGTTGGTACCGGCACCATTGATACCCTCATCAAGTTTACAGAACAGCAATTTATTATTCCAGGGGTGCGGGATACTTTCCTGGTAACCTGTTTTGCCACGGCAGGGGTAATTGGTTTCTTTATTTTAGCAGGATTAATGGTTACCGGCCGTAAAAAATTTCAGCCGCGGGCCATTATTGCAGGAATTGCGATCGGCCTGCCAAATTACTTTTCAATCTGGTGCCTGGTACTGGTATTGGAAAAATACCATTATAAGAGTTCGGTAATTTTGCCGGTAAATAATATAGGAATTGTTTTCCTGGGCGCCCTGGTTGCCTGGATAATTTTCCATGAATCATTAAAAACTATTAACTGGCTGGGGATACTGCTTGCTATATCATCTATCCTGTTAATTGCTTCAAATCTTTAATCAATTATGGATTATTATAATACTATTGAAAAAATTTCTCTGGCAGAATTCAAAGACCGTGGCAGCCGGTTTGTGGCACATGCCAGCCCGGTAACATCAGTGGAAGATTTTAAATTAACGCTGCAAATGGTAAAAAAGGAGCATCCTAAAGCGGTGCATCATTGTTTTGCCTACCGGTTAGGACTAACGGGAGATATATTCCGGGCAAGTGATGATGGTGAGCCTTCCGGCACTGCAGGAAAGCCTATCCTGGGGCAAATAGACAGTAAGCAACTGACCAACACCGCTGTGATAGTAGTGAGGTATTTTGGAGGTACTCTGCTTGGGGTACCCGGACTCATACACGCATATAAGACAGTTACTTCACTGGCATTGCAAACCGTACCGATAGTGCAGAAACAGGTAGAAAGCCTGTTTATCCTCCATTTTGATTATTCAGATCTGAACGATATTATGGTATTGATTAAACAGTACAACTGTACCATTATGGAAAAACAATTGCAGCTTTTTCCTTTTTTAAAAGTCAATATTGCGCATAACCGCCTGGAAGAAATTACTTCCCGCCTGAAAGACCTTCGCAACGTTCAAATTGAGAAAATATTGTAAGTAGCCATTAAAAAAACACCCAAAAAGG
>JBKJUT010000196.1:0-4303 GCA_046590515.1 Ferruginibacter sp. | reverse complement strand
CTTTACCCTTGCATAATTTATGCATGAGTACAAATGCCCGGTTCACAAAATTGCCGAAGATGGCCACCAGTTCGCTATTCACAGCATCCTGGAAACCTTTCCAGGTAAATTCACTGTCTTTGGTTTCAGGGGCAATTGAAGTCAGGTAATATCGAAGTGCATCTACCATCCCCTCTCCACCATTTTCTTTTTTTACAAAATCGTGGATATAATCTTCCATCTCAATACTCCAGCCACGGCTGGTACTCATCTTATCTCCTTCCAGGTTCATGAATTCATTGCTGGGCACATTGTCGGGAAGAATATGTCCATATAGTTTAAGCATTGCCGGGAAAATAATACAATGGAAAACTATATTATCCTTTCCGATAAAATGCACCAGTTTAGTGTCTTTGTCATTCCAGTAAGGTTCCCACTCTTTGTTATTATCTATAGCCCATTGTTTGGTAGCACTGATATATCCTATAGGTGCGTCGAACCAGACATAAAGTACTTTCCCGTCAGCCTCTTTTAAAGGAACAGGCACTCCCCAATCGAGATCGCGCGTAACGGCTCGTGGTTGCAGCCCGGCATCCAGCCAACTTTTGCATTGTCCCAGTACATTTGCCTTCCAGTCATTTTTATGAGATCCGAGTATCCATTGTTTCAGGAATTCTTCATGCTGATCCAGCGGCAGGAACCAATGGGTGGTAGCTTTTTTAACCGGCAGGTTTCCGCTTAAAGTACTTCGCGGGTTAATGAGTTGTTCCGGACTCAGTGAAGTGCCGCATTTTTCACACTGGTCACCAAAGGCATTGTCGTTCTGGCAAATTGGGCACGTGCCTACAATATATCGGTCGGCCAGGAATGTTTTAGTATCCTCATCGTAAAATTGTTCAGTTTCGCGGATTTCCAGGTTGCCCTGGTTGTTAAGTCTGGTAAAAAATTCCTGGGCCGTTTGATGATGAATGGGCGAAGAGGTGCGGTGGTAAATGTCAAAAGAGATACCCAGGTCTGCCATATTGCTTTTAAGCAAGGCGTGGTATTTATCAACAATATCCCGTGGAGTGGTTTTCTCCTTCATGGCCTGTATGGTAATGGCAGCACCATGTTCATCACTGCCGCATACATAAACCACGTCTTTTTTTCGTGCACGCAGGTAACGCACGTAAATATCTGCAGGAAGGTAAGCCCCTGCCAGGTGACCAATATGCTTTGGCCCGTTTGCATACGGCAATGCAGATGTAATTAGATATCTTTTAGGATCCATGGGCTGCAAAAATACCGGAATGCCGGACAACGAGCAAATAGCAGGTATAGGGAGGCGCTTTCATCAGGCAGATAATACCGGAACAAGATAGTTTCAATACTTTTATGCCGCTTAAATCATACCCGGAATGGAAAGAAAAAAATTCATCTCTACTATATTAATCGCAGGTGCAGCCCTGCCTGTTTTAGCCAGCACCAGTGATGCCGCTAAGCCACGGTCAGTAACCGAACCTCCCTTCCTGAAACCCGGCGACAAAATAGGAATTACATCACCCGCCGGTTACATTGAACAGGCAGATATCCTTCCATCTGTGACCCGTATACGACAATGGGGTTTCGAGGCGGTGACAGGAAATACAATCGGAAAGCGGGACTTTACCTTTGGCGGCACAGATGAAGAAAGGAGAAAAGATATGCAGGCCATGCTGGACGATGAAAGTATAAAGGCCATTTTATGTGCCCGTGGCGGTTATGGGCTGGTACGCATCCTGGATACACTTGACTTTTCAAAATTTGTAACACATCCCAAATGGCTGATAGGTTTTAGTGACATTACTTTGTTGCATAGCCATGTGCACTCTAACTACCATATAGCTACTATTCATTCTAAAATGAGCAACAGCTTCCCGGCAGATTGGTTGCTGGCGGATGATCTGCAAAAACAAACGATTGAAAGCCTGCGCCATTGTCTGACCGGTGCGCCAATGAAATACCAAAGTCCGCCTCACCCCGGCAACAGGTACGGTCAGGCCTCGGGCCAGCTTATAGGCGGAAACCTGCGTACCCTGGAAACCTTGATTGGCACAAAAAGCGACGTTGATACTGCCAATAAATTATTATTCGTGGAAGATACCGGGGAATACCTCTACGGAATTGACCGGATGTTCTGGCACTTTCACCGGGCTGGAAAATTAAAAAAATTAAAAGGATTAATTGTGGGTGGATTTAAAATCAAGAAGGATGACGAGGGAGAAGAGTTTAGTAAAAACCTGCAGGAAATAGTTTTGGAAAAAATTAAAGACTGCCGTTTCCCGGTGGTGTTTGACTTTCCCGTAGGCCACCAGAAAAACAATTTTGCCGTGAAATGCGGCGGGGTGCATCACCTGGTGGTAGATTCAAATGGCAGCACGCTCTCCGGGTAACTTTCCGGCAATAAATACCTGTAGCGTCAATATCACTAATTTAGCCTACAAAATATTTTCTATGAAACATATATTATTGCTTGCTGTATTTGCCGGTTCACTTTGTTCGGCCCAGCAAAAACAGTTAACCATCCAGGATGCGTTGGTAAACAACCGCACTTCCCTTGCACCTGGAAACCTGAAGCAACTCCAGTTTATAAAAGGCACCAACGACTATGTATACCTGAAAAAAATTAACGGCCTGGATACCTGGGTTACAGGCCAGGCATCTACAGGCAGGGAATCAAACTATCTCACACTCTACCAGTTTAATGAAAGATTGCGGTTAGCGGGGCTTGATACCCTGGAAACCCTGCCACCTATCCAGTTTAATAATGACAACTGGATCGTAAGTCTCAAGGGCCAGCGCTATTCCTTCAATTTGCTTACTAAAGACTATAAAAAACTGGCAGATAAAAATCTTTCCGCCAAACAGAATTTCGAGGAAAGCAGTGCAGGTAATTATGCGTATGTAGACAGCAACAATCTTTTCGTGGAAAGTGCCCTGGGTGTGCGCCAGGTAACCTTTGATGGTTCAGAAGATATCGTGTATGCCTCCTCGGTACACCAGCAGGAGTTTGGCATCAGCAAAGGCACCTTCTGGAGTAATAATGGAAACCTGCTGGCATTTTACCGGATGGACCAGCATATGGTCCCGGGTTATCCCATTATTGATTGGTCTGCGCGGCCGGCGCGGGCTGTTAATATCAGGTATCCCATGGCAGGAGACAGCAGCCATCACGTAACGGTAGGAGTCTATAATGCCAAAACATCCTCTTTAGTATACCTGCAAACCGGAGAACCGGCAGAACAATACTTGACAAACATTGCCTGGAGCCCGGATGACCGTTTCATTTACATAGCAGTATTAAACCGCGGGCAGAATCACATGCACTTAAATAAATATGATGCAGTTACCGGGACTTTTTTAAAAACGTTATTTGAAGAATCAGACGGTAAATATGTAGAACCGCTGGTGCCGGTGTTGTTTGTTAAAAACAATTCCGGGCAGTTCATCTGGCAAAGCACGCGCGATGGCTGGAACCATCTTTACCTGTATGACACTTCGGGCCGGATGATCAGACAGCTGACAAAGGGAAATTGGGAAGTACTGGATGTGAAGGGCTTTGATAACAGGAATAACCTGTATTATGTTTCCACAGCAGTTTCTCCTTTAAGCAAGAACCTGTATCGTTTAAATATTAAAACCAGCCGGGTTGACCCCATTACCTATGGTGATTTTGTGCATAATACCCAGGTAAGTGAAAGCGGAGAATACGTCTTAGATAATTTCAGCGGTCCTGCCAATCCGCGAACTATACGTCTTATCCAGACCCATAACGGTAAAGTACAGGTGCTTTACCAGGCTGAAAATCCTTTGGCAGGGTATGCTACCGGCCAGATGCAGATTTTTACTATAACTGCCGCCGACGGTTCTGACCTGTACTGCCGGATGTTCAGACCCATAAATTTTGACAGCAGCAGGAATTACCCGGTGATTGTATATTGGTATGGCGGGCCGCATGCCCAGATGATTACCAACAGCTGGAACGGAGGTTCGGGCGACTACTGGTTTCAGTATATGGCAGAACGGGGTTACCTGGTCTTCACACTTGATACCCGCGGCAGTTCTAACCGGGGCCGTAATTTTGAACAGGCAATTTTCAGGAAAGCCGGGGTGGTACAAATGCAGGATATGGAAAAAGGTGTGAGTTATCTCCATAGTCTTTCTTATGTGGATCAAAAGCGGATGGGCCTCCTGGGCTGGAGCTATGGCGGTTTTATGACGACTGATTTTGTATTGAATCACCCGGGTGTATTTAAGGCGGGCGTGGCCGGCGGCCCGGTAATGGACTGGAAATATTACGAAATCA